>JAVJRG010000009.1 GCA_040218535.1 Lacipirellulaceae bacterium
CACAGCGTGGCGACGCTGCGGGAAGCTCATGTGTCTAGTGTATCTGAGCAGCGCTTCCGTCCAAGCCACATCTGTGAGGCAAAACACCAACCAGCAAGGCAAGGGGATCTGAGCAGCGCTTCCTTCCAAGCCACAGCTGCCGATTCGCAAAGGTTTCCGCATGGGCGAGTGTATCTGAGCAGCGCTTCCTTCCAAGCCACAGCCGGGAACACGCGGGCTTGCGTGCGGTTCTCAGTGTATCTGAGCAGCGCTTCCTTCCAAGCCACAGCTTGTTGAGCATGATCCTGAGCCTCGAAGTAAGTGTATCTGAGCAGCGCTTCCTTCCAAGCCACAGCCTGCCTCGCCAGTAGTGAAGCATGATGCCAAGTGTATCTGAGCAGCGCTTCCTTCCAAGCCACAGCTCGTCCTGGACGACGCATTGCAAAATGCGGAGTGTATCTGAGCAGCGCTTCCTTCCAAGCCACAGCGTCTGAGGTCAGGCATTGATGCCAGACGTCAGTGTATCTGAGCAGCGCTTCCTTCCAAGCCACAGCGCGACCCCAAACCATTGCGTGCCGGTGGGTAGTGTATCTGAGCAGCGCTTCCTTCCAAGCCACAGCCAAGCGTTGCTCCGCTTCTAACCAAATAGTAGTGTATCTGAGCAGCGCTTCCTTCCAAGCCACAGCGTGATGTTCGCCTGGCTGATCGTGCTGACCAGTGTATCTGAGCAGCGCTTCCTTCCAAGCCACAGCTAGTGAGTGCTTGTTTGCTGAGCGAGAAGGCAGTGTATCTGAGCAGCGCTTCCTTCCAAGCCACAGCCGGTGGACTTTCCCATGAACGGGACGTTTGAGTGTATCTGAGCAGCGCTTCCTTCCAAGCCACAGCGCTGTCGAACATTAGAAATCGCCTCCCTCTAGTGTATCTGAGCAGCGCTTCCTTCCAAGCCACAGCCGACGTCGCACTGTTCGCACAATTCGCGGTAGTGTATCTGAGCAGCGCTTCCTTCCAAGCCACAGCCTTACCCACTTATCATCCGACCGCTTGGTCAGTGTATCTGAGCAGCGCTTCCTTCCAAGCCACAGCGCAATGGGAGCTGCATCGGAGACGCCGGGAGTGTATCTGAGCAGCGCTTCCTTCCAAGCCACAGCCAAACCAATGGCCGATCCACACACGCTAACAGTGTATCTGAGCAGCGCTTCCTTCCAAGCCACAGCAAAAGCTCGCGCCGCGAACGCATAGCTGTAAGTGTATCTGAGCAGCGCTTCCTTCCAAGCCACAGCTTACGCTTACGCGGAGCGAGCGAAACCAGAAGTGTATCTGAGCAGCGCTTCCTTCCAAGCCACAGCACGCACCGACGACGACGATGTAATGTATCAAGTGTATCTGAGCAGCGCTTCCTTCCAAGCCACAGCGAGAGTATCGGACAGGCTTCGTTCTACCGAAGTGTATCTGAGCAGCGCTTCCTTCCAAGCCACAGCTCGCAGCAATGCTTGTCAATGCTTTCCCCGAGTGTATCTGAGCAGCGCTTCCTTCCAAGCCACAGCTCGTGCTTGGCAGGGTGTAATCCGGGTACAAGTGTATCTGAGCAGCGCTTCCTTCCAAGCCACAGCGCTAGAGGTGATGGGAGGAGCGTCTTACGAAGTGTATCTGAGCAGCGATTCCTTCCAAGCCACAGCTACTTCTGATGAAGACATAGGTCCAATTGTAGTGTATCTGAGCAGCGCTTCCTTCCAAGCCACAGCGAGTCCTAGGAGTCGCGGCACATCTCGCCTTGCGTTATTCCAGGACGAATCTTTGCATTGAGCCATGAAAAACACTCACTAAGTCAAACGGCCTAGTGAGTGTAGCGCGAGCCTAACGACCCGCTTCGCAGTGGTTTAATCCAGCTACAAATCAAGGTGAGGAAAAGACATCTTCCGCTCAGAAGGGCTTGTGCACTGGCTTTCTGTCAGGAAAGCTTCCAGTTGCTGCGTAGTAAATCGCATTGCGGTACCAACCCGATAGCATTGCAGCTTTCCGCCAGAGACAAGCTTGTAGACCATTCTGGTAGAGACGCGCAGCCGCTGGGCAACTTCTTTCGCTGTGAACATTCCTTGCTGTTCTCGTGACATGGCACTTCTCCTACGCTTCGTATTTCAAGCGACGACGTTCGATCTCGGTTAGAAACCTCTGGCGTTCTACAGGATCTCTGAACTGAGTGACCAGGAGCTCTCCTGCCTTCTTAGCAAACTCACTGTAAGAGACGATCCGCTCGCCACGCTGCAACAAGCAATTTGCCAAAGCTCCTCGAGCCATGCGTGCCAGTAGAAGCGGTTCGACTGCTTGCCTATCGATAGGCTTGAACTCTCCCAGCGGTTCTCCGAAAACTTGACGAAAGCCTTCTTGAATTGCTTTCCAGATTGGAGCCGTCTCTGCTCTTGATTGGTGCTTTCTCTTGCGATCGACAGGACTCTCTGTCAGTCGAAAGAAGTCGTACGTAAGCGTCTCCGCGAGTTTTCCGCATAGATCCAGAAACTGCTCGGGTGTGTCGATAGACTTCTTCCGCAAATAGGGTCGCCCAAGTTGGAATTCTAGTCTTGTAGCAGTTGGGGGAATCTTGCCGTGCCATCGGCGTTCGATGAGGGCTCTGTTGTAAAGTGCATCAGCTACACCGAAACGCTCCTTGTACTTGTCGTAAACGATGAATCTTCTGGGTTTCTTCCCTACGACGAAGTCGGCCTTATCCTCGTCCTGAAAGTCTATCTCAGGCTTCACAGAATGTGCCTGCGTGATATAGCAGTCCCGCTGTACGTAGCTTAGTAACCTCGCGGGGTTGAGATACGAAACGTCGAGACACATGTCGGCGCGACTGATCACCTTCTCAAGGATTCGGTAGCCGAGTATTTCAAGCAGTACTTCAGCCGTGCTCAACACTTCCTGCAGGCCGACAAGTAGGCAGTGTCGGCCTGTTTGCTGTACGCAAAAGTTTGGTGTCGGGCGATTCCTTCGGTCCTTTAGCTCACACTCCTCGATGTTTCTTGGAGATATTCCAATAGTTGCTCCTCGAATCGATAGCTTGTATTCGAAGTGCTGGCCTTTCGCACCGCCTCGATTCAGACCCTGACGGTGAACGTGAATTTCTCCGAATTCCCAGAGGGTCAGTTTGACGTATGGCTTGCTTGACTGTTGGCATCTCTCTTTCGCTTCTGCGATAACACGCAGCGACATATTGGACGTAGAGTCTGCTATCCGCTGTGCCCATGCCGTCCACTCAAACCAGTCAATCCCTCCCGCCAATCCGTACTCTGGAAAGTTAGGAAGAGTTGGATGGCTACTGTTCCCTTGGGTGTTACTAAGGCACCCAGCGGCTTCGCCGCCCGCCTGCGGGGCGTTCCCTCCGGAAACGGACCGCTCCTCGGCAGCCGGCGAGACGTTCTTTTCTTCATAGTCCTTCGATTCCATTCTAAGGTACTCCTTTGATTACGTGATGTATAAGACCTCTGCTCTGGCTCGACAAAAGGGGCCCGCCCCTACCACCTTCGCCGTCGCACCGGCCCCAACGGCGGGGCGTAGGCCGATGCGACGTCGAAGGCGGAAGGGGCTCACAGGCTCCCTATGAAGGCTACTTCTTACCCTTCTTCTTTCTCTCAATCTCGGCCTGCTTCTGCTCTTTAGCGTGAATCTCCTTCATCCTCTTAAATCGCTTCTCCTTCGGCAGAAAGTTGGCCATGATCTCATTCCAGTCTCGTTTACATTTGCTCCTTGCTTCACCTGACTTCCATAGTTCAACAACGTCTCCAAACGACACAAAGCACGCCTTCGGGAATGCATACGTTTGATCAAAGTCTCCAAGCCAAGCGGTAAGCTTGAGCCAGGTGGGATCATCATGACCCACTGCGACTCCCACTATGTCTGGAGGTTTGGGGAAATGGACAGCACGGAGGTAGCCACGATTGACTAAACGGCTTACCGCCATTCGGTTCAGGTTCAACATCGTTGCCGCCTGGGCTTGAGTGATTAGTCCATCCGGATATTCTTCGAGGGCTTCCGCGTACCATGCCATCATGGCGGCGCCGATGTCCTCTGCTTTGGGCTTCGGTTTTCTAGGCATGTTCTCTCGGTTTCAATCATTGTTACATTTGTCACCATATGCGCAACAGACACAGTAGGCAAGAGCAGTATAAGGGAATGCAATCACGTTTTCACTGAAAATTGATTGCGGGATAAGAAGTTGCAGAGTTATTGCAGAGTTACGGAAGATAACCCATGCATTTCAGGGTATTGCAGAGACCCTGTTCCATTAGTAGATTCGACGCAAGTAATGGATTGATAATCGTTTGCGGTATTCTATGATTATCCCTCGCTAGATTCGGGACGCAGAGGTCGGAGGTTCAAATCCTCTCAGCCCGACTCGACCGAAACTACGCCGAAACAAGAGTTTACGTTACCTGCCCAACCTCGGCAGTGCGGCACTTTCTTCGAGGCTAAAACGGTACGGTACCGTTTTAGCAATCACTCCAAGGAGATTGCATATGCCGCGCACTACTCACGCTATTCCAACATACCGCCGACGACGAGGTCGCAAGTACGCAAGTGGCCGCCGCGAGGTTGATCAGGCCGTCGTGACAATCAATGGCCATGATCATTACCTAGGGCCTCGTGGAAAAGCTTGCAGCTCACTACCCGCCAGCCCACGATTTTCTCCGACAGCGGCGGGAGCTGGAGCAGTGGATCACAGAGCAATGGGGACTGCTGGAAACCTACCGTAGCAACCGACCGAGATAGCGATTGCCTCCTATCCCAGCGATCAATCCAATTCACTGCCCATTACTCATGCTGCTTCTGCTTAGCCGGCACTAATGACGTTCGGTAAACGTCTTTCATTGACAGAATGGCGCGCCATTTGCGTCAATTAATCTCTGGGAACAACCCAAACCAATGAAACGGAGAGAGCAAGATGTCCACCACCTCACTCGAATTGCTGCTGCTCACTGAAGATGAGCTCGACGAAGCGAAAGCGCAAGTTGAGGAAGCAGCCTACTTTAAGTGGCTTGATGCAGGGTGCCCACAGGGCGTTGCTGACGAACTCTGGCAAGAAGCGGAGCTGGAATGGATTGAATACAGCTATGTTCCAGATCGATTGCCAGCAGCAATTAGTGATTAAATCAGCCCAGGGCAACATCCAAGATCATCATGACAGTGAAGCCAACTATTAGGTTTACTGTCGCCAAATCAACGTTGCCCTCCCTTTGGGATTCGGGAATCAGTTCTTCGACAACGACGTAGATCATTGCACCCGCAGCGAAGCTTAAAGCGTACGGCAGTATCGGAGCAGCATACACTACCGCCGCCGCTCCTAGGACCGCAGCAGGAGGTTCAACCAATGCCGAAAGTTGTCCGTACCAAAAGCATCTCAACCGGCTGACACCTTCACCACGGAGTGGCAAGGCAACGGCCACACCTTCAGGGAAGTTTTGGATTCCGATTCCAATTGCAAGCGCTACGGCTGCCCCCAGGTTCGCAGACGGGAGGCCGGCAATCACACCGCCGAATGCGACACCAACGGCCAGTCCTTCAGGGATGTTGTGCAAGGTAATCGCGGAGACCAGCAGGATTGCGCGTCGCCATGTCGTTTTCGGCCCTTCTGCCTCTTCCGTTGGATAGCCAATGTGAAGGTGCGGAAGCAGCTTATCCAGCATCCAGAGCGCAGCGCAGCCCAGGAGAAACCCTACTGCTGGAGGCAGCCATGCGGGGAGAGAACCCTGCTCGGAAATTTCAATCGCTGGTGCCAATAAAGACCAGTAACTTGCAGCGAGCATCACACCGCCTGAGAAACCCAACATGGCGTCGAGAACTCTCCGATTCACTCTCGCAGCAAAGAATACCAGTGATGCACCCAGAGCAGTGACTGCCCAGGTAAACAATCCTGCCATCAATGATTGTCGAATCGGCGTTTGTTGGCTGAACCACTCGATCATGCTAAGAATCGCTCACGTTCGCAGGTTCACAACCGCTTACTCCTTCCACGGCACAGAACTTGCTTGTCGTAGGCAAGCAATTGCCAAGGCTTGTAGGGCATCGAACATTGGTTCCTATTTCTCAAAAAAATGCTGACCAACCTGCTAGGCGTAGTGAGATAGCAGCTTGGGTTCTCTATGACTGGGCAAATAGTGGTTATGCCGTTCTTATCATCACGGTCTTCGTTGCGTACCTTCAAAACGACGTGTTTCCAGCGGCAGTATGGGGATCGACAGGTCCCATCGTCTGGGCTTGGAGCATCGCGTTGTCGATGCTGATCGCTTCGATACTTTCTCCATTCCTAGGTGCGATTGCCGACGGGCATGCTTGCAAGTGGTTGTGGCTGGCAGGCACAGCATACAGCGGTTCTGTCTGCTGCCTATTGCTGGGGATTATGCCGACCGATTACCCCTGGCTGATCGTTTTCATCTTCTTCCTAGCTAACCTAAGCTTCGAACTCTCGCTCACATTCTACAATGGTTTCCTTCCTGAGCTAGCTGAGGAAGATAGACTCAATCAAATCTCGTCGTGGGGGTATGGCCTTGGGTACGTCGGAGGCGGAATAGCGCTCTTGATCTCCGTACTAATCATTAGCTACGGCCAATACCTTGGGTTAACTGATCGAATATGCCAACTCAAGTTCAGCATCGTTTTCATGGGATTATGGTGGGGTATCTTCACGCTCCCCGCAGTACTGCTACTGCGTGACAAGCATGTTGCTGAGTCCGGCCCAAGGTCAACTCTCGATTGGGCCCAATACTCTTGGCGTGATGTGGTTTCCACAATACGTAGCATTCGAAAATACAAAATGCTTGCGTTGTTTCTGTTAGCTTTTCTTTGTTACAACGATGGAGTGCAAACCGTATTGAGCCAATCTTCGACCTTTGCCTTGCAAGAACTGAGTTTCACAGAGAGCGAGCTAGTAAAAGTCATTCTTATGATTCAGTTTGCCGCACTGCCGGGTGCGATCGCGGTTGGTTGGGCGTCTGACCAATGGGGGCAGAAGCGCGTGCTTATGTGGTGCCTTGCTGTTTGGATTATCCTGCTGACTCTTGCGTATTTCATAGAGAGTAAGCATGAGTTTTGGATACTTGGCGGAGCAGTCGCCATGGTAATGGGAGGAACTCAATCGGTCAGTCGTGCCGTCATGGGAGTTATGACTCCCCAGAAACAGTCCGCGAAGTTCTTTGGATTTTATAATTTCTCTGGGAAGGCAACCGGATTCTTCGGCTCCTTCATGTTCGGGCTTATTCTGGCGTTCACAGGTAGCTCTCGCTTGGCCATTGTGAGTTTGTTAATCTTATTTGGCTTGGGTATGGCTCTTCTATCGCGTGCTAACTTCGTCAAGGCGCGGCGAGTAAGCAGCTAGCCGGATCCATGAACGGAGAGGAGCCAGAAAGCAATCGTTCCGTTGGGCAGCTAGGGCATCTCGAATTCATGTTCGGCTTCTCGAACTGTTAAGACGGGGCAGCTGGCCTTGCGAACAACTTTTTCCGCGACACTTCCAATCAATGCATGTTTGAGACCTGTTAGACCGTGGGTACCCATCACGATGAGATCAATCTGATTCTCTCTTGCATAGCGAATGATCTCTACGAAGGGGCTCCCATGGCGGATTGCGCGGCCACTTGAACGACTAACGCTGTGTTCTGCTGTCATCCAGCGATTCAATTGCTCCTGAACAGAACTCTCTTGTTGATCCAGGTAAGTTGTCGGCAGCGATTCTCCAATCATCGGGGCGACAATAATTGGCTCGATCACATGCAGCAAGTGAATTGCTGCGTCGAATCGTTCCGCAATTTCCTCAGCGTAGATCGTCGCGTCCTGCGAACACTTACTGAAGTCTACGGGAATGAGGATGTTCTTGATGGTACTCATGCTTACACGCCAGTTGCCTTGGAAATTGCTCGGCCTTGGAGCGGTAGGACTGACTTCTATCAAGTCACCTCACCGCACTTCGGGCTCGCCTGAGTGCTTAGAAAGGGAAGCAGTGAGTCCCAACAAACAGTAGAGACTCGCTGCTTCGCTATTAGCCCCCTTGTTAGCTCTTGACTTCGATTTTTCGCGACTTTGCTTCTTCCGCCTTGGGAAGCGTGACGCAGAGGACCCCGTCATGAAATTCAGCGACGGCCTCTCCTTCTTCGACAGAGCAAGGCAAAGAGGTCGTTCTTGAGAAGCGACCGCTAGAGCGTTCAACTCGATGGAACGATTTCCCTTTTTCCTCTTTCTGCTCCTCGCGTTCGCCACTAATCGTAAGGATGTTGTCGCTGAGGCTGATGTCAATCTCGCTGGCCTTCATGCCTGGAAGATCTACTTTGACCTCAAGGGTACTTTCGGTTTCAGCGATGTCCATGTTTGCCGTGACGTGCGGGGCAAACCATCCTTCGCCAATCTCGCCCCAAAGTCGTGAAGCAGCCTGCTCAAGGTCATCGATCAAACCTCGCCCAGCGTTAGAGCGTGCTGTGGTAGAGCTGGGCCCTCGAGCTGTTAATGCACCTGCCATTGTCTGGTCTCCTTTTTCCTGTTGCGCTTTGATAGATAATGATGACCTCGTTCCTAAAGAAGCCAATCGTCTCACTCCATGCTTTGCAACTGTCGTGCCATCGCACCTTCATCACTCCGTTCGCATTGCCGTTCCCAATTTGTTCTTCGCTTCTCCAAGAGAACCGGAACCTCTCAGAAATCTCCTAAAGATCGTTTAATCTCCCTGCATCTCGCACGAACTGCTTCAGAGCTTTTTCTTCCATCCGTTGGACATTTGAGAAAACCTCGCGCAGAAATTTTGGCTCTGCTCGGTCCGCCAATTCACGATACTGAGCGATTAATTCTTCACTAAGCGAGACACCAAGTGCGATGACTTCGTCCACGTCGGAGGAGACGTTGAGCTGCAAAGCTCTAATCCGATTATATAGATGGTGATGTGATTCGCCGTTTCCAGCATCCTGAAGCCACGAATCGAGGACTTTTTTTGGGGCATCGTGTTCATACTCTGCCAAGGCCTCTGCGATCCTCTGCTCATGTTGACTCATGTAGTCGAGCAGTAAGCGAACCCTCGTTTGATTGGCATCATCGGCCATTCTGTGATAGAGAGCGCTCACTTGCTCATGGAAATCTCGCGAACGATCAATAATGGCGCGTGTTTGTGTGAGTGGCATTGCTAACCCCCATTTCTGATAAGTAACCAGCAAGCTAGAGGGCATTTCTTATTCCAAGCCGCGTGACAGCGGTACGAAGTGGATTTCGCGGTAGCCCTTGAGCGATGCGAGCCGTTTCGCACAGTGAGGTGTGCGAAAAGTGGTCACGGTGTACTCTGCTCGCCCCCACAAGCCTTGGGTAAAAACCGTCCGCTGTGCTTAACATATGCTCGATAGTCTTCGCCAAACTTTGCTTCAAGATACCGTTCTTCGAGAAGCGCACGCTGGAAGAGCAGTGGCATTATCGACAGACCCAGTAACCCAATTAGCCAGTTACCCGTAATCAAGATCATTCCAAGGATAAGTAGCCCGAAAGAGGTGTACAGCGGATGACGGACGCAGCGGTAGGGGCCTCTCGTGATCAAACGCTGTCCGGCATTGGTTTGAACACTGTCGCTCCAATTCATTCCCAGGCAACGATAAGACCAAACCGCCAAGGCAGTACCGAGCGTGCCAGCAGTTGCTCCCATAACGATGACAGACGTTGAAGTCTGGAAACTTGACCACGCAAGCAATTCCGGGTTCAAGGTGTAAACCACAATTGCCAATGCTGTCAGGGCACTTGTGATTCGAACTCCGAAACGTGAAGCGATATGGTCGCTACGTTTCGTCACTGTGCTATCCGCCCCCGTAGCGCGCTTGCGAGCAAGCTGGGTAACAGCCAGTACGATCAGGAACCCAGTAATCAACAGGATCCTCGAAAGATGCGTCGCTGCCATTTGATGCTCCTGCAGAACTTTTTGAGTTCATCTGTCGCGGCGTCATAGGCTACCAGAGTCCTTGAAGGCTATCGGGTAAGCAGTGTCGGATATCGCGGACTTCGCCTTCGCTGACATGCTTTGCAAGGACACGAAAGACTGCCCTCGTAACCCTCTCAACATCCGTGAATTTATCTTCTCTGTAGCCTTCACGCACATGTTCTAGAAATTGTTCTTTCGTACGATCTTGAATAGGGACCTCTACCGGCTGCCAACCTTCGTAGAAAAACCCTCGCACAAGCATGGGCAGTTGTGCAGCTAGATCGACTGTTTCAGGAAGCATCAAGCGATCTCGTAGCGTGTGCAGCACTGTCCGTAGGGCGTGGTAGGCTTGACCATGAGTCTCTAGTTCAAGCTCCTCGGACAATTCGTGGAGCCACTGGTTGGTCTTGTGTATCGTCGAGTCAAATTGTTTAAGCCCTGAGCTAGCCATTTGATTACTCCTGAGAAAACGTTAAGTGCAGCGAACGCTTGCTTAAGCGTTCATTTCTCGCTCCCTTATTCTGTGGGATGTCGTGTCGCAAGTATGCAACGTCTTAGCTGCTCAAATAATTCTGCTGTCGCTTCATCTCGGCGGGCCAATCGATTCTTCGCCTTGAGATTCTTCAAGGTTACTTGGTAGGGCTTCACTCCATCGTTAGTCCTCCAAGCTAAGCCGATATAAACCATGCCATCGTGGCACTCTGCGGACATCGGACCAAGATGCCCGGTGATTGAAGCGGCATAATCAGCCTCAGAGGTCTTGAATAAAACACTGCACGCCATCTGCATCGCTACGGGTTCGCTGGTGCTAGTCCATTGCTCAATACCTTCCGCTCCAACGTCGAGCAGATCAATCTTTGTTTGATCGCGATAAGCAATCACCGAACCACAGAAGTACTCCGAAATATCTGGGATCGCCCCCAGAGCAGCCGCAGCGCGCCCCGAAGTGCAACTTTCGGCCAGAACCATACGCAAGGACTCGCTCCTGAGCAGCCTGACCAAGCTTGTCGTACTGGCACTCAACGGGGCACGGATCGAGTTTTGGACTGCGGATGTTGTCTGCGGATCGCCGCCATTCATTACGACCTCCTCTGAGAGGCTTGCTTGAGTGCCATCAGAATATCAATCGTGGAGACCAATCCTTTGAGATGACGTTCCTCATCAAGCACGAGCAGGCGATGGATACGGGAATCGATCACTGATGCAAGGATCTTCGACAAGGGAGCGTCAAGGTCCGCGTAGATCAGATCCGTTGACATGAACTCGCTGACTGGTCGCTCCGCAGCGAGAGCGATCTCCTTGCGAATCTTTTCGAGCTGTTCGTCATAGACTCTAGAGGGCAGGACCAAGTCGCTCGTAAAGTAACCTGAACTTGCTGCCTCTACCTGTTTCTCTGCAACCTTCTCTTCAGCCTTTAGGAAGTCGCTGATTGAGAAGACACCAACACAGACACCATCTTGCGAAACAACCGGGACACCGGAAACACCCTCCCTGAGAACAACGGCTGCAACTTGTGCCAGAGTGTGTGTCGGCCAAACAGACTCCACTTTTCGGGTCATGATGTCGCAAGCTCTTGTCTTGTTACACCACTCATGAATATCCATTGGGAATTTCCACCTTCAAGAGACGCAGGTTGTTAAACGGTTAAGGAACTCTGCAAAGAGAGTGCCAAATACGATTTCGTCTGGGCAGTTCAATTCCTTTCTAATGTGTGGTCCGCTCATCGACACAACGACGCACGAATGTGCGAAAAGCGTCCTTGTGTGCTGGATCGCACATCAGAAAGGGGGCTAGCCCTCGTCTTGCCCGCGCAAATAGACGAACCAATAGACAAGCCCAACCATTAGTGAACCTCCAACAATGTTTCCCAGGGTCACGGGCAAAAGATTCGCTACTAGAAAGTTCTCCCAATTCAGGCCAACGAACTCAGTCGAAGTCTTATCGACGATCTCCCAGAAATGTTCTTCAGCAAAAGACTTCACAAAGAGCCCTGCCGGTACGAAGTACATGTTGGCAACACTATGCTCGAATCCAGCAGCAACGAACGCTGTGATCGGAAAGAGAATGGCGAGGATTTTGTCGGTAGTGCTTCGAGCGCTGTAGCAGAGCCACACAGCTAAGCAAACTAAGGCGTTGCAGAGGATACCTAAGGAAAAAGCCTGTAAGAAGCTATAAGAGCACTTGTTGGCGGCGATGCTTAGAACATTCAGGCCAATGCCACCATGAGCTTGGTTGTATTGTCGAGTAAAAAGCATGATCAACGCTGTTAGCACTGCTCCAGTGAAGTTGCCGGCATACACGATGGTCCAGCTCCAGAGCAGCCGGGTGACTGTCAGTTTGCCACTTGCAAGAGCCATCACGACAAGGTTATTTCCCGTGAAGAGTTCCGCTCCCGCTACGACAACGAGAACTAGCCCTAGACAAAAGGCGACGCCTCCTAGTAATCGGGTAACCCCGAATGATAATGTTTGTGCGGTTTGTGTCGTGACCACTGTTGCGAAGATAGCTCCCAAGGCGATGAACGCACCGGCAAGCACCGCCAGGACAAACATTTTGCTCGCTGGGAGCGCTGCTTTCTGGACTCCAATCTGTTCGGCGCGCTTTGCCATTTCGACTGGTAAGAATGCGTCGATATGTATGTCTTGCGTCTGATTGTTTGTCTTACTGACAGGCACAGGCACCTCCCAACGGTTATCGCACAAGACTCTCCTGCAAGTTCGGGGCCGCATTTGGGCGTACACCTACATAGTTGCCGCATTTCATCGGCTTGAGTTTCGGAAGTTTCAAGCCGTAGCAGTCCGTACAGACTGTGCGAGTTCGCACGTACCCTGTTCGGCTTCTCCTGGTTGCGGGCGGTAGTCCACTGATTCTTCGCAAAATTCTGGGGGATTCGGCGAGGGGGACTCTTTGGCACATTCGTTGCTATTGTCTGGTTGGAAGATGAAAAGAAACCTAACTCGACAGCCAGTGGTGCGGACACTATTAGCAATACTAACTCTTGGTATTTGTTTCGCCGCCGAACTTTATGGACACGACTAAACGCATCCTCGTTCCCCTTGACTTCAGCCATTGTTGTTCGATCGCTTTGTCGAAGGCATTGCATTACGCGGATGAACATCATGCGAGGCTTTTCTTGCTTCATGTGCTGACGGCATTGCCCCACACACAATCCACAACGCAATCGCATAGCGAAGAGTCGCGCCTCATCAAGGCGGAATTGGATAAGTTGATCTTGCCTAGGGGAGAGCGCAAATACGACCTGATTCGAGAAGTAAGAGTTGGCTGCCCCGCTGAACAGATCGTCGAGTACGCCAAAGAGGAGGGGATCGACCTCATTATCATGGGCACTCATGGGCGATCTGGAAGCTCGACCGAAACGCTAGGAACCGTTGCGGCCCGCGTCGTCCGGGACGCGCCATGTGCCGTCATGACCGTACGTTCTAGTGATCCCGTGTCGCAAGAAGCGGCGCCCGTTGACTTTGAAGAAATCAAAGTCCCACGGGAGGAATTACCTCCTTGCCTTGACCTCGTGGAACGTGGCGTTTCTTTGCGGGCGACAGATATCCACATCGATCCATTGGACGAAGACTTCGAAGTGCGGATGCGAATCGATGGTCGCCTGCAACATTACTGCAATCTGAGTCACGGCATTGGCCGTCATATCATCGGTCAGCTGAAAACGCTTACCGACCTACCAATGACGGACAGTCTCCACACTTGGGAAGGGCGTTTGCATCTGCCGCGTCGACTCAATGAGCTTGAAGTACGCATGACCTCATCACCGGTGGCTGGAGGCGAAGCTTTGGCCCTGAGGATCCTTGATCGCAAGCACGCCTTGCGTCCGCTTCAAGAATTAGGACTCAGTACCGAAGCTGAGCAGGACGTAAGGCGAATGATCTCTCACAGAGAAGGGCTCGTGCTAGTTGTTGGTCCGACCAACTCTGGCAAGACAACGACTGTTTACTCGATCCTCAGCGAACTGAACGACAAGCAACAGAATATCATTTCGATCGAAGATCCTGCTGAGGTATCGGTCCCATTTGTACGCCAACTGACCGTGGATAGCAATCACGGGAGGACGATGGCAAGTGGTTTACAGACGGTTCTCCGGATGGACCCTGATGTCATCTTCGTTGGAGAAGTACGCGACCCAACAACGGCTAGCCTAACAATGCGGGCTGCTAGCTCCGGACAATACGTCCTGAGCACACTTCATGCCCGCGACGCTGCGTCAGCAGTGACGGCACTTCGTGATCTCGACCTTGATGGGCGGTCAATCGCTGGGCATCTGACAGGCGTCATTAGCCAACGGCTTATTCGCCGAGTCTGCAAAGAGTGTGCTGTGAAGCGCGCCTGCACTGAGGAGGAGAAGCAGCTGTACCAGCAACACCAGCTACCTGTTCCTGAGTCTGTCTTGGATGCGAGGGGATGCGACACATGCCGCGATACGGGATATCTCGGAATGACGGGAGTCTTTGAAGCAGTCGTTCTGAGCGGTGAATTGAAATCGGCGATCGAGGGTGGGCACTCAGAAGAGGAACTGAGGGCGCAATTGATCGAGAACGATAAAACCTCGATTACGGTGGATGCACTTCGCAAAGCAGCTTCCCACATCACGAGCCTTAGCGAAGCGACACAGCTTCGCTGGAATCACAGCAACAATCCTCTTAGCAGTGAGGAGATACCTCGATGAACAGTATCGACCTAGATAGCCGTGACTCCATTGTTCATGGTGAGCACCTTTTCTGGCACGAAGAGAATCTGCGTTGGGAAAAGGATGCGTTGGAATGGCAACAAGAGATGACCAAATCGATGGAACGACTAAAGCAGCTAGAGCTGCTGATTAAAGCGAACAGTCGTGCTGTTGGCGACCACGTTCTGGCAATTGATGAGAACGAACGAGCCCTGAGAGAACACGATAATTGCCTACAAGACATTCCCGGCGACCTCAAAGACCCATTAGCCCGAGAACGATTCCGTGAGCAGCACGAAGCGCAGCGAGCTAAGCACGTAGCTCAACGAATCAAGCACGAAGAACTTAGGAAAGAACTCTACCAGCTGTGGGCGAAGATGCACGCTTTGACGAATTAGCCTGAAGCTACCTAGGGGGCGTATCAGAACTTTTAGGTATACGTTTTCCAGGTCACTATATCCGAAAGTAAATCATGACTACCAAGCAATCTAACCTCCTGTGCGAGCTCTTCTTGCAAGATCATAAAGATTTCACACGCAAGTTGAATTGCCTTGTAGAGCAACTAGATCAAGGAAGCCTTGCTGCGGCAAAGCGAACTGCCTTCGAGCTCGATGTCTTGGCTGGCCCCCATGTCGCCTTTGAGGAAGAAGTGCTTTATCCCGTAACGGGCAAGGCTCAAGGGACGCCATTTCAAACTAGGTTGCTGCGGGAACATGATCAAACTCAAGCGGGATTAGTGCGTTTGCTATCCGCAAACGAAGACGAACTCAACGACCCTGGCTTCGTGAAAGCAGTCGCTGATGCCTTGCGAAAGGGACTGGAGCACGCGGAAAGCTGTGGGACTCTGGTCAGCCACCTGGGGATGCTTTCCAAGGAGGAAGAGTCGAAAGCTGCTCAGCGTTTTAAGGAACTCAAAGAGGAGGAGCGTCGTTGGACCGAGCTCCCAAGGTGAAAGTTATGTGCCGACTCTATGGACTACTTGCTAACGAACCCACGAAAGTAGAATGCACCTTAGTGCACGCACAAAATGCTCTTCTCCACCAGAGCCGTTCTGACTTAAGAGGGCACACGCACTCGGATGGTTGGGGAATCGGGTGCTATGCGAATTCCAAACCAACTTGCGAGCGCCGAGCGACTGCGGCCCATGAGGATCTGTGGTTCAGTGCAACTGCCGAGAGGACTTACTCGCAAGCGGTCGTCGCTCACGTACGACGAGCGACCGTCGGAAACCCAAGCTTAGAGAACTCCCATCCCTTTGTTTATGGTTGCTGGACGTTTGCCCATAATGGCACGCTGGCCAACTTCAAGCTGCACGAGCATCAACTTGCCGAGGAGATCAGCAGTTCACTGCTTGGCTGTCGTCATGGCAGCACTGACAGCGAGCTGATCTTCTTGTGGCTCTTAAGTCTTTTCGAGAATGAGGGCATCTCACTTCGCGCCGCTAATGCGGATGCCAGCCGCTCGATTGAGATTGTCTCAAGTGCCTTGTCTCAACTCGAATCATGGTCTGCAGAAATTACGTCGGAGAAAATGAATAAGCTGAACTTCGTTCTAACGAATGGAGAGTTCTTACTGGCGACTCGCTGGAACCACACCCTCTACTACACGGAGCGAATCGGTGTTCACGACTGCGAAATCTGTGGCATCCCTCATATTCAACATGCACGCGACCACGAATATCGGGCCTGCGTCGTTGCCTCTGAGCCTATCTCCGACGAGCCATGGAAGCTGGTCCCCAATCACTCAATTCTACTAGCTGACAGCAAAGTTAGACCCTGTATTTACCCTGCTGACTAGCCATGAACGTGCCATCATTCACAGTTGTGAAGCAATATGAACCTAAAGTTGGGGAAGAACGGTTAGGCTCGGCCATTGACCTTGCAGACCAGATACTCAAAGAGCGGCCTTCCCTGCGGCTAACGAGTGAATTCCAAGCCTTGGTCCCAGAGCGTATTAGTCCGGCTCCTACTTTACATCTCGATGACCTTTCAGAAATTCGACGACTCAAGTCTCTTAGCAATGCTTGTTACTTCCAAGAACGTGCACGGCTTCGTGCTTCGGAAGATGACATGGTTGCAGTTTGCGGACCGGAGACTGCAGCGTACGAGGATTATTGCCGCGAACAGTTGGGGCTGGGAAGCGTTCGGTGGCTTCATCCGAAGCCTCGTGCCAGATTAGATCAACTAGCCGGGGCATGCTGGGAAGATGATGTTGTCCGAACCGAACTGATTTGTCGGGTTCTTAGCGATGAACTCGTTTACCTGCATCCCCACATGGGTTGTTTACCCGTCTGGGAACTCGCTTCCCTCCTTAGCCACGAATCCGGGAGGAGCATTCAAGTCATTGCCCCGCCACCCCAACTAACGGCCTGGGTAAACAACAAACTCGAATTCGCTACCATCGTTCAAAAGCTTTTAGGAGAGCGATATGTTCCGAGGACCGTCTCCGCTGGCTGCTATGCCACGCTAGCAGACCGCGTGATGGAAATCACTTCGTCTTGCAAAACGATTGGAATCAAAGTTACGAATTCAGCAGGAGGCAAAGGCATTGCCATTCTGGATGGGGCTAGCTTGCACAATCAGACTTTGAGCGGGCTTCGTACTCATCTGCAGTCGGAACTTGAATCTTTCCAATGGGATGGCCAGTCTGAACTGATTATCAACTGCTGGGAGACGGCGATTGCCTGCTCACCCTCGGCTCAGTTGTGGATTCCGCCTCCACAACAAGGGGGACCGATAATCGAAGGCATTTTCATGCAAGCCATGTCTGATCGACTTACCGACTTCAAGGGGAGCGAAGCTGCCGTTCTTCCTGAACCGCAAATGCAGGAAATCGTCGACAAAAGTTATCTAATTAGTTTGCTCTTTCAGCGGCTTGGCTATATGGGTAGGTGCTCGTTCGACCTCTTACTGGTAGGTGACGGTCTAGAAGACAGTCGCGTTGAATTTATCGAGTGCAATGGTAGATGGGGAGGAACCTCGGCTCCGATGACGCTGATGAACCGCTTGTTCGATGATTGGAAGGAGCAACCTTACATCAGTCGCATAGTTACGGTGAATCATCTCAGCTCAGTGGGATTCAGCGAATTGAAGGACTCGCTAACGGACATTCTCTACAGTCAATCAGCAAAAAACGGTCGCGTTATCATCATCCTGCCAGGACGTGTTGCTTTCTGTAGTGAGATTGAATTGATCATTCTTGGTTCGACAACTATTGAAGCGAAAGAGTTCTTAGATGGTGTGATTCTGCCGAGGCTTCATAGGCTTGTCGACGACTACGATTTGGCTAGCGGCATCCACTGATCTTGGGGCAATGGCAAGAAGGGTAGGACACTGCAGGGATGGACGCTCGGCTCCGTGTTCAGCTTCGTTCAGAAAGCTGATGTTCGATCCACGCACTAATTCCATGGATCAATTCTGAAGAGTGATCCAATCTGCAGAATTCTTCATACGCACGATCCAACGCCGCCAAGCAGGCAAACGCTCGATCTCCCTTGAATTCGCTGAGAGCAGCTCGAAGGTCTTCCATGGCATAAATCCATTGGATCGCAGCCTTCGCCGGATGACTGGGATCGTCCACATAGTTTCTCGCAACTTCCCAGTAGGCAAACCGCGCACAACAGTCAGCAAGAGATTCTTGGAGTCCCAATGTGATCGCCTCTTGAAACAGTTGGTGGACACTGGTTTTTGCTGTGCTCAGTTCACTCATCGGATTCCTCGACGATTCTTTGCGGTAACGATTCCAGGTGGAGAGCATTACGCATCTCTGTGAAAACTTATGGTCATCACACGCAAAAGCTGTACCACGACTTGGCGAACAATGCTGACCAAAACGCGAAAAGTATCACCGACTCACCGTGCGAAATAGCACACCACCTGTCACTCTGCACACTGGTCTCTTGAGCAGCAACGGAGATTCTGACAGTAGATGTCGTGAGAAACATCACATGCGCAGGGATGCTTCTCGGCACACGCTTTGCGATTTAGTGGTAGAAACGCATGTTTCGAATCTGGCAAAGAAGTGGTGATTGTTCATGAAGATTCTCATGCTAACCAACACGTATCTCCCTCATGTTGGTGGAGTCGCTCGTAGCGTCCAGCAATTCGCAGCAGAGTTTCGCGACCTAGGTCATAAAGTATTGGTCGTCGCTCCCAGTTTCGATGATGACAGCGACCAAGACGACGAGGTGGTCAGAGTACCAGCGATTAAGCATTTCGGAGGCTCGAGTTTCTCAATCCCTCTTCCTATCCCCGGACTGCTTAGCGATCGGATCGATGCATTTCAGCCTGAACTGATCCACTCGCATCATCCCTTCCTCTTGGGTGATACGGCATTGAGAATCGCCTCCTCAAGGAACTTGCCTCTCGTTTTTACGAACCACACGGTCTATGCGAAATATGCGCACTATGTGGTTAGCAATTCAGAGGCTCTCAAGGCATTTGTCACCGATCTGGCGACAGGCTACTGCAATCTCTGTGACGCGGTCGTTGCACCTAGTAGCTCGATCAAGCAGATGCTGATCAAGAATGGCGTTGAGCGGCCGATCGAAGTGATCCCAACTGGCGTTGACTTGAAGAAGTTCACCCTGGGAGACAGAAAGGGATTTCGAGAGAATCATGCCATCCCAGATAGGGCTTTCCTGGTGGGACATGTGGGTCGGCTGGCACCCGAGAAGAGTATCGCCTTCCTTGCCGAGGCTGTGGCTGAGTTTGTCGCGTCCAACAAGAGATCTTGGTTCCTGGTCGCGGGAACCGGTCCATGTGATGAGGAGATCCTTTCGACCTTCATCAAAAAGGGAGTGGCAGATCGACTTGTGATTCTCGGGGAATTGCCGAGTCAGGAGCTCGTAGACGCGTACTACGCAATGGATACGTTTGCCTTCGCCTCCCTTTCTGAGACTCAGGGGATGGTAGTCACTGAAGCAATGGCAGCGGGCACTCCTGTCGTGGCTATTGATGGGCCGGGTGTTAGGGAAGCCGTCCGAAATGGAATGAATGGTCTTCTATTACCAACGCAGGAGGTGTCGAGTTTCTCTGCTGCGCTACGTTCCATCGAGAGCCTGGGCGACGAAGCTCTAAGTCGAATGAAAATAGGTGCCCTTGCGACCGCTAGCGAATCTTCAATGACAGTAAGTGCTGAGCGAACTCTCAAGCTCTACGATCGGCTTCTAAATCAAGAAACTTTGCAGCATCACCAAGATGCCTGGACTTTCCTGGGCCATCGCGTAACTCAAGAATGGAAACTCTGGGAGAACATGCTGCTCGCAGCCGGTGACGCCCTACTCAAACACGAAAGCGTCGCCGAGCCATGTATGTAAAGTGGACAGGCTGGTTTCCTCGGATTCGACGATGGTTCAGCCGGGGCGAGTTGGCAAGACGCATCCTCAAAGTGCCGCGAATTCCGGGTCAATCCGAAGCGGATGGCTTGATCCTTATCCAGATCGATGGTCTTTCCAAGAGCGAACTCGAACTAGCGATCACCTACGGGAGGGTGCCGTTCTTGAGACGGCTCCTCAAGCGTGAGCGATACCGCCTTCACACGATGTACTCTGGTGTCCCCTCGACAACACCAAGTGTCCAAGCAGAGCTGTTCTACGGCGTAAGGTGTGCCGTGCCAGCCTTTAGTTATCGCTCATCTGCCTTAAAGAGAGCAGTGAGGATGGCAGAGCCAGAGGCGGCAGAAATCGTTGAGACGAAGATATCTAAAAGCCGTGAGGGGCTCCTTGATTCGGGGAGTGCCTACTGCGATGTCTACAGTGGCGGAGCATCTGAGACGCATTTTTGTGCACAGAACCTGGGGTGGGGAGGTTTTGTTCGATCGGTCAGTCCGGTACGAATGTTGATGTTGGTAACTCTTTACGCTTGGAGTCTAGTGAGGGCTATTGGACTTGCTCTTGCGGAACTCTTCCTAGCACTAAGAGATTTCGTGACAGGGAAATTAAACGGAAGTGAACTCTGGCATGAGTTGCTCTTCATCCCATCCAGAGTGAGTGTTGGGGTCCTGCTCAGAGAACTTGTTGCAGCGGGGGTGGCACTAGATATAGCCCGAGGCGTTCCAAGAATTCACTGCAATTTTTTGGGCTACGACGAACAGGCTCATCGACGTGGCCCCAGTTCAAAACTCGCAAGATGGAGCCTCAGGGGAATTGATCGCGTTGTCAGGTTGATCTGGAAAGCAGCGCATCGCTCACCACACCGGCACTACGATGTTTGGATCTACTCCGATCATGGGCAAGAAGCGACGGCTCCGTACGAGCAGAAGTATGGTCGTACGATTCAAGAGGCGATTGGAAGAGTCGTCTCCGAGGTCCAACGCGTTGAATTTCGTCTACCAACCAAGGCGTTGCGTCACCCCGGAATCGACCGCTCGCGTTGGATCGGCGGGGGACGCATCGCGAGAGCAATATTTGATCGTGAGCCACCACACGGCGAAACGACAGACGAATTGCCGGTTGTGGTCGCGAATGGCCCTATTGGGCTGGTCTATTTGTCGCACTCTGCTTCAGAGGAAGAAATAAGGAAGCTTGCCAGAGCGATAGTCGACGGTACAGGATGCCCGATTGTGCTAACGGCAAAGGCGGATGGTAAAGCCATCGCTCACAGAAGGTCAGGCGAGTACCTATTGCCAGAACAAGCAAGCAGCGTGTTGGGCGAGGGACATCCGTTTCTCAGAGAAGCAGCAGAAGATCTCGTTCGCTTGGTGCATCACCCTGACTCTGGGGACCTAGTCTTGAGCGGTTGGAACCCCAAGGGAGAGCCACTCTCATTCGCGCTCCAGCACGGAGCGCATGGCGGTCCTGGTGCAGCAGAGACAAACGCTTTTGTTCTCGCACCACCCGATACTCGACTTGAGGCGAAGGGTGGAAACGTGCTAAGGCCCAACGACCTCAGGAACGCAGGACTAGCTCATCTGTGCGAGCGGAATGGCTTTTCTATTTCCAAGGCAACGGAGCGTTCTAACACCGGTTTTCGTCCTCGTTTCCGCATGCTGACCTACAACGTCCATAGCTGCATCGGTATGGACAATCGCCTCTCACCAGCACGAATAGCACGCGTGATCGCTCGCAGTCAGGCGGACGTCGTCGCACTCCAAGAGCTAGATGTGGTGCGAAAACGAACCGGACATATCGATCAAGCGCATGAGATCGCACGGCACTTGGAAATGGAATTCCACTTCCATCCAGCTTGGTCTCTCGAAGAGGAGCTCTACGGGGATGCGATCCTCAGCCGTTATCCGATGCGGCTCGTCAAAGCCGACAAGTTGCCGAATTCACTCACAGGGAGTCACGAGCCCCGTGGTGCTCTTTGGGTCGAGATCATGCTCGGTGAGGATCGAATCCAGATTATCAACACTCATCTCGCGGTAAATTCACGCATCCATGCAATTCAGATAGAAGAACTCGCAGGTCAGAACTGGCTGGAAAGTGCGCTCGAAAGAGGTCCAACCATCCTCTGCGGAGACTTCAACTTCGGACCGCGCTCGCCACACTACAAACGGTTGTGTAAAAAACTATCGGACTCCCAAAGCGTAGCGGGTCGTCCCTCTCCTACTTGGTTCAGTTGGAAGCCGATGAGAAGAATCGACCACATTATGATCTCACGAAAGCTTTATGTTACAAGTGCGTACGTCTGGGCGGATCATCTCGCACGGCAAGCCTCTGACCACTTACCCTTAGTCGTTGATCTTCAATTGAAAGCTGAGAGCTTCAGTGCAGACATGAATGCCCCTTCAGAATATGTGGCACCAGATTCCAACGCTTACTGAACTCTGATTATGTTCAATAGTATCCGGATGTAATACATCATACCGATCCTCAAATAAGAGATAATGGACATCACCAAAACTCACTGATTCCTGTACCCCATTAGGGCAGGACTAAGCCATGCGAAATCATTACCATCAGTCGAGAAAGGGCAACGGAGATGCGAATAGGGCATCGCACCACGACTTACTAGAGAGCGACATTGAGAAGCAAGTTGCAATCCATGGTTCGAACGAGCAGGCCATCTTGCCCATTCTGCAAACACTGGCCAACACCAGTGTAGATCCTACCAGCAACCAACTAAATGAAGTGTCTGCTGCCACACGAACTCCGCCAGCTCAAGTCGCGGGAATTCAGTCGTTTTACACGATGCTTTCAGGCTCCGAAGGAGCGAAGATTCCTGTTCGCGTTTGTGATGGTCCTGTTTGCATGGCGCTTGGAGCAGCAGATTTTCGGAAAGCTCTCGAGGCAATCGATCGCGGGCAAGAGCGATTTCGAATCTGCCGCACGAGTTGCCTGGGCTTGTGTGACCGAGCTCCAGCAGCCTTGGTCGGAATTCATCCATGTGGTCCGCTCTCGCAGGAGGAGTTGCCTCACAGCCTCATAGTTCCCCAGAGAAGTAGCTTCACGTATTCGCAACCTCTCACTCACGAACACCGAGTAGCTATGGCTCGGCTACAACCATCGAGTGAACAAAATCCTAATGGCGGCATTCCGAAAGAAGCTTATAGATCACTCGAATCGGCACTTTCTCAGCCAAGTGAACAGGTATTGAAAGAGATTGAGGACGCCGGACTACGCGGTTGTGGGGGGGCTGGCTTTCCTACTGCCCAAAAATGGCGGATGGTAGCACAAACCGGGGCGAAACAGAAATTCGTCATCTGCAATGCCGATGAGTCAGAGCCAGGTGCCTTCAAAGATCGAGTTCTCATGGAGGGAGATCCCCACTTAGTCATTGAAGGCATGGCGCTGACAGCTTACGCAGTTGGAGCAAACGAAGGAATCGTTTATGTGCGTGGCGAATACGAGCAAAGTGCGACGCAAATTGAACGAGCGATAGAGCAGGCCCGCCAAGCTGGGTGGCTTCGAAATCGCCTCGGAGATTCTGAATTCCTCTTTGATGTTCACGTTCATCGTGGCGCAGGTGCGTATATCTGTGGAGAGGAAACGGCTCTGCTCGAATCTCTTGAGGGGCACCGCGGTGAACCAAGGTTACGACCGCCTTATCCCACAACTCAGGGATACCTGGGCCAACCAACGGTCGTAAACAATGTTGAAACCCTCTGCTTGGTCCCGCCGATCGTGCAGAGAGGTGGAGCCTGGTATCGGAACATTGGTCACCGTGGAACTTCGGGTACGAAAGTCTTAACGTTGTCGGGCCACATCAAGCGTGCTGGTGCCTTTGAAGCACCCCTCGGCTTGACCGTCAGGGAGGCGATCGACTGGTTCGGCGCTGGGATGCGAGAAGGCAGTCGATTCAAAATGGCGCTCACCGGAGGTGCTGCCGGCACATTCGTACCCGCTGATTTACTTGATACACCGCTCGACTATGGGGCAATTGAAGAAGGAGTTGCCTTAGGGTCGGGGGTTATTATGGTATTCGACGAGTCGATCTCTGCGGTCGATACTCTAAGCTGGGTATTGAAGTTTTTCCGCAATGAGTCTTGTGGGAAGTGCACTCCTTGTCGTGAAGGATCATCAGTCGCTTGCAACATCGTTGATCGCATCGCTCATGGCAACGGATGCTCAGGCGATTTCTCTCGGCTGAGGCAGCTAGCACGGATGCTCGATTTAACCTCTCTCTGTGGTCTGGGAAAATCGATAGCTCTGCCAATTGGTAGTGCCCTAAATCATTTCGCTGAAGATTTCTTGGTACGAGGTGCATCATGATGCCACCTGCAGAAACAGTGAGAGTTTGTATTGACGGTCACGAGAGTCGCGTCGATGCAAACATCTCGATCCTAGAAGCTGCCAGAAAGTTGGACATTGAGATTCCCACACTTTGCTACCACAAAGATCTTTCTGTGGTTGGCTCATGCCGACTTTGTCTCGTCGAGATTGAGGGTCGTGAGGGGCAGTATCCTGCCTGCGCTGAATCGGTTCAGGACGGGATGGAAGTCTTTACCGAGTCATCCGATCTTTCTGAGTCCCGACGATTCGTTCTCGAGATGTTGCTATCCAACTACCTTAGCGAACAACTGGAAGCAAACCATTCCGCTTCCGAGTTCTTACGTTGGGTCAGGCAATACCAAGCGAAAAGCCCTCCTGAAAGCTCTTCTCCGACGCATCATCCCGTTGATGCGGACTCCAACCCCTTTATTAGAGTCGACCTCAACAAATGCATTCTCTGCACTCGCTGCGTTCGTGCTTGCGCGGAAGTACAAGGGCGATTCGTCTTGGGAGTCGCTGAGCGTGGACCGGAAACCAGAATCATCGCAGGGCTTGGCACGGACCTACTTGACGCGCGCTGCGAGTCCTGCGGAGCCTGCTCAGCCTATTGTCCTACGGAGGCACTCATTGATCGTGACAAGTTTGAGTCGGATTCTCCGGACCGATTGGTCAGGACAACGTGTGGCTATTGTGGAGTTGGCTGCCAGTTCAACCTCAACGTGAAAGAGCAGCGTGTCATAAGCGTTACTTCACACCCAGACGCACCAGTGAACGGCATGTCGCTTTGTGTCAAAGGAAGATACGGATACGACTTTCTGCATCACAACCAGCGGTTGAAGCAACCAAAGATTCGCCGCTACCTCCTTGATGACATCGCATTCACCCGTCGTCCCAACGACAGGGGACCTTGGATGGAGGTCGATTGGGAAACAGCAATTGATCTAGTCGCCCGAAAGTTGGCTGCGATTAAGAGTCAATCTGGAGCAGATGCACTAGGATTCCTCTCCTCGGCGAAGTGCACCAATGAGGAGAACTATCTCGTCCAGAAACTGGCACGCCAACTCATCGGTACAAACAATGTCGATCACTGTGCACGGCTCTGCCACTCGTCGACAGTCGCTGGCTTAGGAATGGCGTTTGGGAGCGGTGCGATGAGTAATTCGATGGATGACGTTGTTCAGGAAGCAAAAGCAATGCTGATCATCGGTTCCAACACCACGGAGCAGCATCCTGTGTTTGGTGCAATGATTAGGCAGTCGGTGCTGCGTCGGAAGGCCAAACTCATTGTCGCTGATCCTCGAATGATCGATATGACGGAGTTTGCAACGGTGCACTTGCGGCAAAGACCTGGCACGGATGTCGCACTTATCAATGGAATCATGCACCTTGCCATCAAGAATGACTGGCATAATCAGGACTTCATTGAGCAACGCTGCAAAGGCTTTGAAGAACTGAAAGCAATGCTAGAAGCCTATCCGCCTGAGCGTGTTTCGCAGATAACCGGTATCCCTGAGAGGCGACTCTGCGAAGCGGCAGAAATACTCTGTACCAACCGTCCTATGGCTGTGATTTGGGCGATGGGGATTACTCAGCACACCACGGGAGTCTTCAACGTTCTCTCATTAGCAAACTTGCAGATGTTGCTAGGAAATATGGGCATCCCCGGTGGGGGAGTCAATCCGCTGCGTGGCCAAAACAACGTTCAGGGCGCCTGCGACATGGGAGCGCTACCCAACGTCTACCCTGGCTATCAGCCTGTTAATGATGAGCAGACCTACAAGAAATTCGTCGAAGCTTGGTCACTTCAAGACAATGGCAACGGTGGAGAAGCTCGATTTGGACTATCCCAGAGCAGCGGATTGACGGTTACCGAACTAATTGAGGCAGCAGGCGAGAATAAGATTAGGGGGCTCTACATCCTCGGTGAAGACCCGGCCATGACGGAGCCCAACGTCAATCATGCGGTGGATTGTTTACAACGGGCGGAGTTCACTGTCCTGCAGGAAATCTTTCCCTCAGAGACCTCAAAGTATGCAGACGTGCTACTGCCTGGGGCAGCTTTCGCAGAGAAGAATGGCACGTTTACGAATACCGAACGTAGGATCCAACCGGTACGTAAAGCGATTGATCCGCCTGGAGCTGCTTTGCCAGATTGGCAGGTCTTAGCACGACTTGGAACATCCCTGCAAAGAGAGCTGGACTATTACCCCCATGGCACGCAATCGGGGTGGGAATATCAGGATGCTGCTGAAGTGCTCGCAGAAATCAACACGCTGACACCGTCCTATGCAGGTGTCACCTGGAACCGCGTGGATGCCGGAGAAAGACTACAGTGGCCCGTCCTTTCTGAATCCCACGATGGGACACCGATTCTGCACGTCGAAAAGTTTACTTGTGGGCTCGGAGAGTTTCATCCCGTTGAACACCTTCCTCCAGCTGAAATACCGGACGACGAGTATCCCCTGCTTCTGACCACAGGTCGGGTTCTTTATCACTGGCATGGTGGAGAGTTGACCAGGCGCAGCCAAGGGCTTTCTGCCGTGTATCCTAATCCAATAGTCGAAGTCTCTCACGAGGATGCTCGAAGAAGTCGCATCGCAGACGGGATGACTGTGTCGATTCAATCGCGACGAGGGATCCTAGTTGCTCGGGCAGCGGTGACTGATCGCGTTCCAGAAGGCCTCATCTTTGGGAGCTTCCATTTCCCAGGCTTGGGCAACGTAAACAATCTTACGATCTCAGCACTTGATCCCGTGGCAAAGATTCCCGAGTACAAAGTCTGCAGTGTCAGACTTCAGCCATACGATGAGGAGCAAGTTTCAGAGGCTGATTCCTAACCACTTATGTAGCCGATTGCCACTAACGCTGTTACCGAGAGGCATACGATCAGTAGAGCATCAGGCTCGAACAACCAGAAACGTTTCTCGGGCCGGTAGAGCAAACTCATCGCGGCGAGACTTGTAATGACAACGATGAAGCCTGCCGTCACGGAGTGAAAAGGATCGATTGCCTTCAGTAGACTGCCTGGCTCGTAGAAGGCATCAACAATTGGCAGTATGGCGACGTTAAAGCAGTTACTGCCGAAGACATTTCCAGCTGCAAGCTCATAGGCACCCAACCTAACGGCTGCCAAGGTGGTTACAATCTCGGGCAATGAGGTGGTCAGTGCCACCAAAATAGTCCCGACGAAAGTACCGCCCAAACCTGTTTCATGCGCTAAGGAGTCCGCAGTCCTTGCCAGATGGGGTGCCCCTACGAAAACGACCGCTCCCCCTAGGCAAAACAAGAACAAACTCTGCTTAACAGGAGGTGCTTTTTCACTCGATATTTCCTCCACCCCTGATTCTGCTTTTCGTGCAAGGTATTGGTCAATGAAGATGAGCCTCACAGAGAATAGATAGACGATCGCTACTGCCCACAAACCAAGGCCAATGCCCAGAAACTCTTTCTCGAAGGGCGAGAGAATTCCTAGTAGCACGATGCCCGTCAGCGCAATGCTGGTTGTTGCACTAAGAGCATGTGCCGCACAGACGGGAGATAGGATGCGAACCGGGCTTCGATGCGCAAGATCGATGATTCCTAGTATGAGCAGATTGAAAATCGAGCTTCCCAGGAGGTCGCCAACTGCCAGGTTAGGTGCTCTAATTCTTGCGGCGTTGCAATCGATCACCAACTCGGGAAGACTTGTTGCCGCAGCCAGTAGAAAGAAGCCAACGAGCGTTCCTCCTAGCTTTGTCCCCCGAGCGATCCGATCCGCTGAGGTCGCCAGTAGAATCCCGGACGCAACCATAAGTATGGCTAGCACTATGAACCGGATTGCTAGCTCAAGCATTTGATGCCTTCAGGATTTTCTGTCGAATGAGGTTACTGAAAGTAAGTGAAAGTCGGAGGCCCTACGGAAGATCATGGTGGGGTACTATTAGTATTGAGCAGCTTGCGAAGTTCAAGATGTGCTCGGAGGTGCTCCCAACGAGGAGCCGCGTCACTGGCCCGCTGTGATGGGCTCCAATGACGACAAGATCCATTTTCTCTTTCTCAGCATAATCCACGATTTGTGCTCCTGCGCTACCTGAGAGAACAACCGGCAGACTCTCGAGGAATGCCGCAGGTAACTCTCGGCAATGGTCTCGTAGTTGTTGCCTGAGTTCCTCAAACTCTCTGTCCTGCTGATCGATATACGCTTTTGCTATTGGGTCATTCTCGGCAGTTCGCGCTTCTTCTTCAATCCAGCTCGGTATGCCGTGCACAAACGGTGATTCCACGACATGCAGAATGCGTCCCTTCACATTCTCAGGAAATGAAAGACTCCCGAGCAAAGCATCAGCATCTCTATTCGCATCGATGCGGTCGTAGCATAGAAGGACTCGTAGAGATTCAAAGTGGTCTCGAGTACTGGGGCGTGCGATCAAGACGGGGATATCTGTGGAATGAACAACGGCTCGGCTGACGCTCCCGATCCTTGGCAGACCTAAACGATTCGTACCCCGAGCGCCGACAGCAATGAGGTCAGGGCGATGCGTCTTGATGGCTGCAAGAATTCCGGCTCGCGGCTTCTGCTGGCCGGTGATGGCCATCGAGTGCTCCGCTAGCTGCTGTGGCAGTAACTCGCGTGCATGTTCGAAGATTCTCTCAGCAAGCGAGGCCCTGGCCTGCTCAATGAGCTTCGAATCAGGGGACGACTGACCGTGGACAGTAATCTCCGGGGGCGAGTAATAGAAAATGACAAGATCGTCGTCTTGGGAAAGGAACTGACCTAACATCTCGACGGCAGCATCGCTGCCTGCTGACCCGTCGATAGCACATAACGCTTTCATTTTCGCGTCCCTCTTACTTTGTGGAAATCGTCCAAGAAATCATGCTGCCGAAGCACTCTTACTCAACCTAAGTCTCAAGTGGCCTCCTATTGCTGGAAAGCAAACAGTGCGCCAACGCGCCAAGAAACTCATTTGAAGAAGGTTAGCTCGAATACTAAGCCCCTCACCGCCACAGAACTGTGCAGATTGGCTTACCGGTGTGCGATACCGCTCACAACCCTTGCAACATGCCGAGAATCCCTCAGCCAGATGACTCGTGTTTGACTCCATTTGTAAGGGGTCGCATTGGCATGATCATTGCTTTCTTTCAACTGCGAATACGTCTTTAGGCTCAAGTATGGAGATTCGAAATGGCCGCTGGTGAATGGGACCATGAGCTATTCAAGGTCATCAAACGAAAGAATGAGGAACTCTACGACTCAATCGAAGCCGTTCGTCTGTTAGTGGCTGGACGATCCTACGAGAAGCTTGATCTAGAAAAGACGATGGACGAGCTGCATGACTTACTCGAGCTCCACTTCGAGATAGAAGAACGGGGCGGCTACTTAGCCGACCTTGTCAAGAATGAACCACGATACGAAGCACGGGTTGGTACTCTCTTGTCTGAGCATCGAGCTTTACTTGAACAGTGTGAGAAATTGCGACTGCTTGTTCGCTCGGGCGTCGAATCGCCCGCATTCCAGACCCGCATCGAGAGCGATTTCCACAAGTTCTTGTCGAGATTTCTTGCCCACGAACACGCAGAGCACCAACTCTTGCAGGGCGCGTTTAGCGACGACATTGGCTCCGGCGATTGACGACGTTCGCGAACGGTGACTCCCTCGACGTTTACTTTCACACTTAATGAGAATGTCATGGCTAACGTGCAAACTAGTACCGCTTACATTCGCTGGTTCGATGACCTGACTATCAAGGATGTTGATACGGTCGGCGGCAAGAACGCCTCCTTAGGCGAGTTGATTCGTGAGTTGCAGCCCAAAGGCATCAAAGTTCCCGACGGGTTCGCCACGACGGCTGACGCATTTTGCTATTTTCTCCGCGATTCTGGGCTCGATACTTTTATCGCAGAAACTCTCGCCGAGATCGATGTTCACGACGTAGCAAGCCTGCAAAAAGGGGGCAACGCAATCCGCCAAGCAATCGTCACGCAACCGTTGCCAACGGATTTGGAGCTAGAAATCGTAGATGCTTACACGCAACTGCGATCGCGATCTGTATGTGATCCCGACGCACTGCTTGAGGTTGCCGTGAGAAGTAGTGCCACTGCTGAGGACCTCCCGGACGCAAGCTTTGCCGGCCAGCAAGAAACCTACTTGAATGTGCGTGGAGAATCCGACTTACTTCAGACGTGTCGGCGCTGCTTCGCGTCTCTTTATACCGACCGTGCTATTTCCTATCGGATTGATAAGGGCTTTGATCATCAACAAGTAGCCCTTTCCATAGGAGTCCAGGAAATGGTGCGTTCTGATTTGGGTGCTGCCGGTGTCATGTTCACGATCGATACCGAAAGTGGATTTCCCGATGTCATTCTTATCAATTCCGCCTACGGACTTGGAGAAAACGTCGTACAAGGTGCTGTAATCCCTGATGAATTCTATGTCTTCAAACCTACACTGAAGCAGGGCTTCGATGCCATTGTGCGAAAGAAGCTTGGCTCCAAGGAGTTCAAGTTGATTTATGACACCGGTGGGGGAAGAATGACGAAAAATGTGCCCGTAGATTCGTCTGACCGCCATCGTTTTTCGATTAGCGACTCCGAGGTTCTCCAACTCGCCCGTTGGGGACAGATCATCGAAACTCACTACAGTGAGCAGGCAGGGACACCTCGCCCAATGGACATCGAGTGGGCCAAGGATGGGATCACAGGCGATCTGTTTATTGTCCAGGCAAGACCTGAAACGGTTCAGTCGCAAAAGTCGCTGGATTGCCTAGAGCAGTATCGTCTACTGTCTCAAGGAAAAGTGCTGGCCACGGGCCGAGCGGTCGGCTCAAAAATCGGCACCGGCTCAGTTCATTGCATCACTGACGTAAGCCAGCTTAGCGGTTTTCAAAAGGGAGAGGTCCTGATCGCTGAGAAGACCGATCCAGATTGGGAACCTGTCATGAAGAAAGCTGCTGCGATCGTTACCGAGCGTGGCGGTAGGACATGCCACGCTGCAATCGTCAGTCGTGAGTTGGGACTACCTGCAGTGGTGGGTGTCGAGAAGGCAACCCATGCCCTCAAGGACGGTCAAGCAGTCACTGTTTCTTGCAGTGAAGGAGATGTTGGTAAGGTCTACGAGGGGACCTTGGATTTTCAAGTTGACCGCATATCGCTAGCCGATCTTCCGCGCCCCAAAACGCAAGTCATGATGAACCTTGCGAACCCTGAACAGGCGTTTTCTCTGGCTGCCGTTCCTAATGACGGAGTCGGCCTCGCTAGAATGGAGTTCATCATCAACGATACCATCAAGATTCACCCGATGGCTCTTCTGAATTTTGAGAAAATCGATCACTGGAATACTCGCTCTACCATCGATACCCTCACCCGCGGGTTCGCTGATAAGGCGACCTTCTTTGTTGATCGGCTTGCGCAGGGCATCGCGACTATTGCTGCCGCGTTCTACCCGAAGGACGTGATCGTACGGATGAGCGACTTCAAGACGAATGAATACGCCAACCTAATCGGAGGAGAGCCGTTTGAACCGCGCGAAGAGAATCCTATGATCGGCTTTCGTGGCGCTGCTCGATACTACCACCCTCGCTACAAGGAGGCGTTTGGCCTTGAGTGCCGAGCGATCCGCAAAGTTCGCGAGGAAATGGGGCTGATCAACGTGAAACTGATGATTCCCTTCTGTCGGACGGCAGATGAGGGGAGGCAGGTTCAGGCCGTCATGGCACAGCACGGTTTGGAGCGTGGGAGCAACGGCCTGGAAATCTACGTGATGTGCGAACTGCCTAGCAATGTGTTTAATGCGGAAGAGTTTGCAGAAATCTTTGATGGATTTTCAATTGGTTCGAACGACCTCACACAACTTATCCTTGGAGTCGATCGCGACTCAGAAATCGTCGCCAACATCTTTGATGAGCGAAATCCGGCGGTCGTCAGTGCTATTGAGTCGGTTATCAGTGTGGCGAAGGCCAAAGGCCGGAAAATAGGCATCTGTGGACAAGCGCCAAGCGACTACCCCGACTTTGCGCAAATGCTTGTCAAAGCGGGCATCGACAGCATATCGCTCACGCCCGACGCCATTCTTTCAACGACCGTCAAGATCGACGAAGCCGAGAAGTCGCTGAAGGAGCGAATATGCCAACAGTCCTAGCAGAACCAAGGGGGGAAGTGGAAAAAACTCAGTCCGAACTCTGGCATGCCAAGGAACCCGCGTACGCCATGGGGCAACTGGGCACAAGTGTCGACTTCGGCCTGAGTACAGAGGAGGCCAAGTTTCGCCGTAACCAATATGGCAATAACGAAATCCGTTCTGAGGCAGAAACGCTCTGGTACGAAGTGTTAGGACGTCAGTTTTTCGATGTCCTCATTTTTATCTTGCTCATCGCCGCGGGAGTCTCTTTAGCCGTTGGCGAATTGACTGACGCCATCACCATCCTTGCTATCGTCTTGCTTAACGGACTCTTAGGCTTTGTCCAAGAGTGGAAAGCGGAGAAAGCAATCGCGGCGTTAAAACAGATGCTGAGCCCGCAATGCCGCGTCATTCGCGATGGAGACGAGCAACAGATTGATGCAGTTGCTCTGGTCCCCGGAGATGTCGTTCTGCTTTCCACGGGCGATCGAGTTCCGGCTGATCTGAGATTAGTAGAGACTCTGAGCCTCAAAGTAGATGAATCGGCGTTGACCGGGGAATCTCTCTCTGTGGATAAACAATCCGATGCGATTGATACGAACGCTCCGCTTGCTGAAAGACCCTCGATGGCATGGGCAGGTACGGCAGTGACGAATGGACGTGCGTTGGGGATTACTGTTGCTACGGGTTCGAATACCGAGTTTGGACGCATCGCCAAACTCACACAAGACATTGGTCCTGAGACAACCACCTTGCAACGCGAACTCAGCGGCCTTGGTAAGCAACTTGGCATCTTTGCCATCGGGGTGTCACTTCTCATCGGCTTCACTGGTTGGTGGATGGGAAAAGAACTACTCGAGATGATTATGACCGGCATCTCCCTTGCCGTGGCTGTCGTCCCCGAGGGCTTACCAGCGGTCGTCACGCTCACGATGGCTCTAGGAATCCGGGAGATGGTCCGCCGAAAGGCCTTGCTTAGGCGTTTGCAAGCTGCCGAAGGACTTGGAGCCGCGACTGTGATTTGCACTGACAAAACGGGCACACTGACACAAAACCAAATGACCGTCCAAGCGATTTGGACGCCCTCGCAAAGCTACGAGGTGACAGGAGTCGGCTACGATCCGGCTGGACACTTTGAGGTGAACGGCGAGAAGATTAACTACCGTGCACAGCCTGATCTCCTTACGCTCTTGCATACAGCACTGATCTGTAACAGCGCCAAACTGACCAAGGATTCTGACGGCTGGCACGAAAGCGGTGAACCCACTGAAGCCGCTCTAGTCACCGCTGCTTTGAAGGCTTGGCTAGTGCCGCAAAAAGGGATGGCGAATGAGGCTGAGTTTCCATTCAACTCGGCACGAAAACGCATGACGGTCGTACTTCGTGATAAAGACTGCTTGACGTCACATACCAAGGGGGCACCTGAAGTCATTTTGCCACTCTGCACAAGTTGGCTCGCCGATGGCCAACAACAGCCAATGACCGACCAAGACCGTAATGCAATCTTCGAAGCTTACACGGAGATGGCCGAACAAGGATTGCGGACGCTCATCGTCGCTCGCCGTGAACTACCTGCAAGCGAGGTATTGATTGAAAGTGCCGTAGAGAAAGAGCTCACCTTGCTGGGAATCGTTGGCATGACCGATCCGCCGCGACCTGAAGCCGCGAGCGCGGTTCAGTTAGCGCAGACGGCAGGTATTCGGGTCCTCATGATCACCGGAGATTCTGCACCGACAGCAATCGCTATTGCGCGGCGTGTCGGAATCAATGCAGAGCAAGCGATTACCGGGCAGCAATTGGAGCAACTCAGCAATGAGCAGTTAAGTGAAGAATTGAAAAATGACATTGTCTTCGCCCGCACGACACCCGAACACAAACTGAGAATCGTCAAGCTGCTACAAAGCCAGGGCCATATCGTGGGTATGACTGGCGATGGTGTGAATGATGCACCGGCTTTGAAAAAAGCAGATGTCGGTATCGCCATGGGGATTCGGGGCACCGAGGTTGCCAAGGGAGCAGCTGACATGGTACTCACCGACGATAATTTCAACTCCATTGTGAAGGCCGTCGAAGAAGGGCGGCGACAGTACGACAACATTCAGAAGTTTGTGCGCTATTTGCTTTCCGCAAATACCGGCGAGATCGTTGCGATCTTTCTAAATATCGTGCTCGGCGGCCCGCTTATCCTGCTTCCGGTACAAATCCTTTGGATGAATTTGGTCACCGACGGTTTGAGTGCTTTGGCACTTGGGTTGGAGCCTGCCGAGCCTGCCCTGATGCGCTCTAAGCCACGTGATCCGCGTCAGCCGATCTTGGATCGCAAGGGAATGCTTATTATCGCGTGCCTAGGAACCTACATCGGCGTTGCAACGCTGGCCTTGTTCCAATTTTATCTCCGGAGCAACGATCCACACCAAGTTGCTCTGGCCGGAACTGTGGCATTTACTGGGATCATCATCATCGAGAAAATGAATGTTCTCAACTTTCGCTCACTCCGTTCGCCCCTAACCTCGATTGGATTTTTTACGAATCCGTGGATATTGATCGCGATCCTTTCGACAATCAGCCTGCAGGTAATGGCCGTTTATTTCCCCCCTTTGCAACGAGCCCTACATACCGTGCCGCTAGGATGGCGTGATTGGGGACTAATGGTTGCGATCTCGCTGCCCATTCTAATCGTTCCGCAGGCATATCGGTTGGTGATGTCGGAGGGAAAGGAGCCCGTTTAAATGAAATCGTGACTAACGGCTTAGCAGATGCAGTATGCTGCAAAGCAAAAAAAAACAATCGAAAGAATATTGGAGGTGAGGCTATGAACCGTTTTAAGAAAATCCTAGTAGGAGTTGATTTATCATGGGGAGACCGCCTGGTCGCACAAAGGCTGACTCCCCCCAATGCTGAGGCGGTCAAGCAGGCCATTTGGCTCGCAAAGCGCAACTCCGCGGCGATTCATTTTTTCGCGGCGCTCGACCTCTCTGCAAGAGCGCAACATCTACTCTCACAGTGCGAAACCACGGAGAAGACGATTCTGGATGAAGCGCAGCAGCAACTCGATGCCTGCGTTGCTCGTGCGAAGGAACGAGGAGTCGATGCCAGCGACGAAGTCGTCATCGGACGAAGTTGGTTGGAATTAATCAGGCAGGTCATTCGCGGCCAGCATGATTTGCTTGTGGTCGGAACACGCCATCTGGGAGCCATGCAGGGAGCATTGTTTGGTAGTACAGGCATGAAACTCCTGCGGAAATGTCCCTGTGCGCTCTGGGTGACACAGCCCTTAAGAGACGAGGCTTTCGATTCGATCCTGGTAGCGCATGACCTGCGTCCTGTCGGCGACCTCGCATTGGAATTGGGGAGTACGATGGCGCAGCTACACGATGCGAAACTCCACGTGCTTCACGCAGCCGACCCTCGTGAGGTCGACCATCTGCCTGGCGAGAGTGACTCTGCGGAAAGTGCAGAAGGCTACTGTCGCGAGGCAGAGAAGCGGCTTCGCTCGAATCTTTCGAATGCAGACTTTTCCAGTCCGCCACAAGTACACGTGAGCATCGAGCGCCCAGATATCGCTATTTTAGATAGCATCGCGAAGAATCAGATTGACCTGGTCGTCATGGGAACGATTGGACGAACGGGTTTCCCAGGTTTCGTCATCGGGAACACGGCCGAACGACTGCTGCCTAAGATTCCTTGTTCCTTACTGGCTGTGAAGCCAGAGGACTTCAAAAGCCCTGTCCAGCTAACTTCCGATGAGTTTGAAGACGATCTCGTCACTTAGCAAATCACTCACTAATCCCGCAGCACAAACACAGGACAATGAGCTAATCGAACAACGCGTTCTGCGACCGATCCTAGTAGAATACGCTTGATTCCTGTCCTGCCGTGCGAGGGGATCACGATCACGTCAGCACCGATTTCCTCCGCGCACTTGGCGATCTCGTGCCCTGGGTCACCAAAAGAAACTCGGAAATCGATTACACGGTATCGCTCATCCGCGAAGTTTTTCCAGAATGCTTCCTCAATGTGGTCGCGTTGCGACTTCTCTGAAAGGGCACCCCAAACCGATTCCGGCGAAGTCACAGACAGATTCACCCCCACATTAACAGCACAAACGTCCGTGGTTAGGGAAACCATCTGCAACGCCTCGTCTAGAGCACGATGCGATTCCTCACTGAAATCGATTGGCACCAGTATTTTCTTGCCCTCAAACCAGTTCATTCTGATGACTCCGTGTTAGAGGTTCTTGGTCGACAGCCGCGAGCCTTCCTGAGGCATCACAATGGCCTTTAGGATGTCAAAGGTGCTCACGATCCCTACTGGGCGTGAGTTCTCATCAATGACAATCAAACGATGGATGTGACTGCCAATCATGTATTCCGCCGCATCCAGCAGCGAGAGGTTTAAATCGACTGTCTGCGGTGCTCGACTCATGAACTGATCGACCAGATCTTCTGCTCCAAACTCAGCCCAGTAGCGTTGGTCGCGGACTTCAGTCGTTTCGGATGAGTCGTCAGGATGCATCGCTACACCGCACCAACCCTCTCTTGGTCGTTCGCGTCGCATAAAGTCGTAATCGCTGAGTACCCCCACGCAGTGATCGAACTCATCAACGACGGGGGCCCCAGTGACGCCAGCCTTAATGAGGAGTTGTGACGCCTCAGACATCGTGGCGTGGACTGGCAGTGTGACCAATTCCCGTGACATGGCGTCACTGACTGGAATCTCTTGCAAATGTCGGGCAGCAACATTCATGAGCTAGCCATCTTCTGTTTTTCCGTGCTTGACTCCTCAAGCTCCGGGTTTGGCATCTTTACCGTGAGAACCGGGCACTTCGCTTGTCGAACCAGGGACTCCGCCACGCTTCCCATCAACAACCGGTAGGCTCCTGTCCTACCGTGTGTGCCGATGACAATCATGTCAGGCTCTTCCTTGGCAGCGTATAGCAGGATCTGCTCCGTGGCTTTTCCACGCATGAAGACATGCTCGTAGGAGACCTTTAAAGACGCCGGGCGAATACGGAGCAGGCGATCGTATTGCCGACGGGCTATTTCATCCACCTGCGGGACATATCCGTACCCGACATCCCCAAAGATCAACCCTGGCGTCTCATCATCAACGTGGAGGATCAGAAGCTTGGCACCCGTCGCTGCTGCCAGGGTAGTGGCATACTCAAGGGCCAAATCACTGTTTGGGGAAAAGTCAGTCGCATAGAGAATCTTGCCGAATTTCATGGCTTCTCTCCACCTAAGTCCGTGACGTAGTGCCCGAGATCAGTGCAGGCTGAGCTTCGATCTGATACTCGGTCCTTTCTGGCCAGCCGACTGTCTGTCGCCTTCATCGCCCTCGGTGCTTGCCTGAGGCATTGGTTGCTTGACGGTTAGCACGGGGCATTTTGCGTGACGCAACACGCCTTCCGCGATACTTCCCATGAGCAGACGGGAAAGGCCGGACCGACCGTGCGTACCCATGACAATCAAGTCCACCTGCTCTCGGTCAGCGAGGCTCACGATCTCCTGCTCTGGAGAGCCTTCCAAGAAGCGATGCTCTACTTGAACACCGTCTTTGGTGGGCTGGACTTGCTCAAGCAACCTGCGGTTCTCGCGTTCCACATCCTGAGCGTAGTCAGGCATCGTTGCCATTGACACTCCCGTGTACCCTGTGAGGTAAAGTGGTGTCGCATTAAATACATGGGCAATGATGAGCTTTGCCCCAGTCTCCGCTGCAAGCGTGGAAGCATATCCGAGGGCAGCTTCACTCGACTCAGAGAAATCGGTTGGGAATAGGATCTTAAGAATGTTCATGACTTCTCCTTCAGGCTAAGGCGACAGTTCGACGACAACGTGCTTCGCGTTTTTCCCCGTCCAACTAGCTGACTAGTGAAGCAATTCACGTACCAAGTTCAGGGCCTTTGCCTGTCTGACTCTTATCCGTGTCTCTTAACAAGTTTCCGCCTTTATGGTTCGTGACCGCACAGTGCCGCTGTGCAGTTCCGCACACTAAATCACAGTTTCCGACGGGAAGCTGCAGTTTCGTAATAGATTTCCCAGCAATTGAAAGGGTTCGGTAGTCCTTCTTCTGGGTACGCAGTTTGCTTACTGCAAAGTGGGATCTCGCTGAGTAAGCATATTCTCTCGTTACTAGGAGTCACGAATGAAAATTGTCATCGCAGGGGTTGCCGCTTTATCCCTCATCCTTATCTCGCAAGTCTCTGGGCAAGGTGAGATCGCAGGAGGGGGGTCGAAGAGTAAGAATCCACCCGCGGCAAAGAAGATTGATGATCCAGTGAAGTTCAATATCTGGATGGATGTCAAACTCAAGCAATCGCAGGAAGTCCTCGCCGGTTTGGCCGAGGGTGATTTTCAAGCGATACAAGAGAGCACGAAGCAGCTCAAAACCTTGAGTAAGATTGAAGGCTTTGTGCGACGTGGCTTTCCCGGTTACACAACCCAGCTGCAATCTTTCGAGTTTGCCGTCGAAGAGATCGAAAATCAGGCTAAGAAAGAGAATATTGAAGGCGTTGCGCTGGGATTCCAGCAACTCACACTTAGTTGCGTGAATTGCCATAAACAGCTCAGGCAGCCTCTGGCAGCTGAGCGTGAGGAGAGTGCCAAGTGAATCGTCTACGTGGTCTGTCTAATAGTCTCGTAACAGTGCAGAAAGAAAGGGTGCAAAAATGACAACCTATGCGAATGCACGCGGAGCGGCGCTTGAGCGTGCCTATCAACACTGGCGTGAACGTGGTGCACTCTTGCAGGTCCACCCCAAATCCGCGAAAGAACTTCCAAGCCCGGTGACAATTGCCATTAGCCGCGAAAAGGGAACTGGAGGCGAAGTCGTTGCGAGACGTGTCGCCCAGGAGCTTGGCTGGCCCTGCTATGACCGTGAACTGGTAGAAACGATCGCGGAAGATTCAGGAGTGCGAGCAGATCTGCTAGAGAAACTTGACGAGAAGCGTCCTAACTGGATAGCCGAGTGCTTGGAAAGTTTCTCCGACGGTAAGCACATGAGCGGCGCAGGCTATGCGAAGCGTCTCCGCGATACGCTGTTAGCACTCTATTGCCATGGAAATTGCGTCATCCTCGGTCGGGGTGCCGCACAAGTCCTTCCGCCTGCGAACACACTGCGGGTATGTCTGATCGCACCTAAGCTGTTTCGCATACGGGAAGCGACCGGTCGGCTTGGAGTTAGCGAAAAAGCAGAAAAGGAAGTCGCACACGCCGACCGCGACCGTGTGGACTTCGTCAAGAGCTACTTCCACAAGGATCCCAAAAATCTACGTGACTACGATGTTGTGTTGGATGCATCGCGGCTAGGAGAGGAGACGATGGTTCGTCTCCTCGTTGCGGCTGCAAAGGCTAAGCAGCCTCTCCAAGATTCGACAAGTACGTAAGTCACGACCGAGGCTTGCAAAATGGACTAATACCGCCCAAGATGGCTGGCTTACCTCCAGCTTTTCCGAGGCGTACGCGTCCCCGCGTTACCGTAGGTCCAGATTGTCAGGCCATCCATGGAACCGCACTCCACCGAACGTGAGTTTGGTCGCCTTCTCGAAGATTCGCTCAACGAGATTTTCATCTTCGATGCAGAAACCCTGCAGTTCTTACAAGTGAACCGAGGTGGCCGAGAGAATCTCGGGATGACGATGGAGGAGTTGCGCGAGCTGACCCCCGTTGATATCAAGCCCGAGTTAACCCGCCAAGCCTTCGAAACGCTCCTTCAGCCATTGAGGGATGGCTCCCAGGAGACACTGGTCTTTAACACCCTGCATCGACGTAAAGATAGTTCCGACTACAGTGTCGAGGTTCACCTGCAGTTGGCAACCTTTCACGACCGGCCAGCCTTCATCGCCATCATCCTGGATACGACGCTCCGCAATGAGACGGCTGACCAGTTAAGGGTGCGCAACCAAGCGATAGAATCTGTCGGGGTAGGCGTGGTAATTAGCGATGCTCGGCAACATGATATGCCGATCGTGTATTGCAACCAGGCTTTCACAAAAATCACGGGCTATTCTTCGGCGGAGGTTATTGGTCACAACTGTCGTTTCCTGCAACAGAACGACCGCGATCAAGAAGCGAGACATACTATCCGCGATGCGGTGAAATCAGGCACAGAATGTCGGGTTCTCCTGCGTAATTATCGTAAGAATGGCGAACTCTTTTGGAACGATCTGCTCATTTCTCCGGTGAGAAACATCGAGGGTACCGTCACTCACTATATCGGGCTCTGCAATGATCTCACCCAACGCATTCGCGCTGAGGAAGACAAAGCCGATCGAGAAGCACGACTACGGGCAATTCTGGAAGCGGCCGTTGAGGCAATCATCACGATTGATGAAGACGGTATCTGCGAATCCCTAAATCCTGCGGCAGAATCAATGTTTGGCTATTCTGCAGGTGAGGTCCTTGGCAAGAACATTTCGATGCTCATGCCCTCTCCCTACCGCGAGGAACATGACCAGTATCTTCAAAATTATTTGAGCACGGGCGAGAAGAAGATCATCGGAATAGGTCGTGAGGTGATCGGGAGGCGTAAAAACGGAGAAGAATTCCCGATGGAACTCTCCGTCAGCGAGGTCGACGTCAAGGGAAGGCGGCTCTTCACGGGAATGATTCGCGACATCACCGATATCAAACGATCTCAACAGCAGCTGATCCAGTCGGAACGACTTGCAGCATTGGGTGAAGCCACAGCTCGATTAGCGCATGAAAGCCGCAATTCGTTGCAGCGGATCCAGATTGCCGTGGAAACGGCACGACTACATTGCGATGAGCATCAACTGCTTGAGGATCAACTCGATTCCATCGAAAATGCCAGTGATCGACTCCATGCTTTGCACGAAGAGGTACGCAACTATGCCGCGCCACTGAACCTCGAGTTGACGAAAACGAATCTTACGGAAGTTTGGAGAAACGCCTGGGAGTCAACCCGGTCTCTCCGGGAGGGGCGAAAAGTCTTGCTAACGGAAAACGTACAGCGTGAGGAAGTGCATGGCCATGTTGATAAGTTTCGGTTCGAGCAAGTCTTTCGCAACCTGTTTGAAAACGCACTTGTTGCGTGCCCCGATCCGGTTGAGATAACGATCGATTTGAAGAAGAGCCATACTGCTTCGGGGGACGAATGGCACATCACGGTGCAGGACAACGGTACTGGCCTTGATGAGCAGCAGTGCAAGCGTGTTTTTGAGCCGTTCTATTCAACGAAATCTAAAGGGACCGGTCTCGGCCTTGCTATTGCGCAGAGAATTGTGAGGGCTCACGGCGGCAATATGGCCGTGATTTCAACCGAAGAGCGTGGTGCCAAATTCGAAATCGTGCTACCGGACGATTCAGCCACGAAGTTGCCGACTTAGTTATGGCCAGTTTGTGTGCCGAACCGCTCAACACGGTGACGTATTCGCTCACTTCCTTCGAGATAGATTTTCGAACACGGGCTCTGGTCTGTGCTGGTGAGAAGAAAATGATTGGCGCGCGAGTTGCGACAGCTCTCTACTCCTGCATGATCTGGCTGCGGATTGAGTTTTCCAGCTAGGTTACGGAACTTCGAGAGAGCGAAAGGAACTTGCCCAATGGTTGCTGCTACAAAGCTAGTGAGTACTACTTCCGAACCACGACAGTCGACAAGAACGGCTTCGTCCGCCTATCACGTCGCTGAAGCTTTGCGAAAGAATGCACATCACGGCTTAACTTGCGTGACTTGCGAGATTCGCGACGGGATGGTGATTCTGCACGGCAAAGTGCCTCGCTACTATGTCAAGCAAATGGCCCAAGAAATCGCAAAGAATTCCGAGGGGGTCGACTCGGTAGTGAATCGCATTCAGGTAGAAACAGAGCCTTTGGACCCAACACACTCCCGCTAGACAATACCAGCTAGCCCCAAACCAACGAGGTAGGCAAGCGCTGCAGCTCCTCCGCCGATCGCCAATGTTTCGAATCCAGCTCGGTACCATGGTTCGTCCACGAACCAAGACTTGGAAGCGCCAACCAAGAAAAAAGCGACTGCCGTCAGGACGGTGCTCATGACATAAGGATTGCCGATTCCCTCAGCAAAAATCATTTCCAAGAAGAATGCCAGGAGTGGAATAAAACCGACGACGATAAACGCGACCAGGGTCGTCACCGCGGCTCGGATCGCCGAGGGACCCTCCAGCTGCAAACCCAACTCCTCCACGAGCATTGTATCGACCCAACGTCGGCGATCCGCGGTAATCACATCAACGGCTCCTTCCAGCTGCTCGCCTTCGAACCCCTTGCTAGCGAAGATTTGGCGTATCTCCTCACGCTCTCCTTCCGGGTATTCTGCGATTTGGCTCTCTTCGATCCGGCGAGCCTTTCGGAGGAGCTCTTCTTCGGTTTTGGTTCCCAAGTAGTTACTCGCCGCCATACTGAATCCGTCACCGACAAGATTTGCCATCCCAAGTATGATGATCACGCCTGTAGATAGTCCTGCGCCTGCAACTCCCGAGACGACGGCAAAGGTCGTCACGGTGCCATCGATAGCTCCGTAGACAAAGTCCTTCAAATAGCTGTGAGTCTTCGGGGCTTGAAGTCGCTCGCGGATAAGGTCAGGGGTGTGGGAGGCAGCGAGCTCATTTTCCTTGCCAGATGCAGTCTTCACAGTTGATATTCCCTTATGAATAATCCTCGAGAGCTAGTCTGTTCTCTGAACTCGTCTTATTAGCCTGAGCAGACGTGTGTGTCATCCGCTTGTGTAACTTCCGATTCAAACCCCAGCTAATCAAGGCCAGTATGCCTGTGATCAGTAGGCTTGGGAAAACCCAACCTCCTGGTAAGTCACCGGTTATTTTGAAGTGGATAAGATAGAACGAGCTGATTCCAATGGCGACCAACAGACCTCCTGCGAATTCCCAGCGCCAGAGGATAGCAAAGCCGAGTAAACTTGTGACAAAACTTAGTGTCAGTAACGCTTCGCCTGGTTTGCTAAAAAGTTCCTTAGGGATGCCTTCTCCCAGGATATGCAGGATCACGAAAGCTAAAATCAATAAGCCAACGATTCTTGCTGACCACCTGAGAAGCAAAGATGAAATGCGGAGCAGATCAATTTTCACAATGCCCTCCATAGGCTTGATGATCTGTCAGGACTCGCGTGCTGTTTCGGTCGCGTCAATCTGAAATTTTTCAATTAGGCGGTACAAACTACGTCGGCTCACTCCTAGAGCCTTGGCGGACCTGAGCTTATTCCCATTTTCTTTCTGTAGCGCCTGGACGACTCGAGCACGCGTCAGTGACGCCAAGTCGGCATCAGCCATGGCGGGTGAACTCGACGACGTATCATCGGGGCTGAGAACCTCCGGGGGCAAGTTCTCTCTCCGAAGCAACTCGTCGCTAGCGAGAATCTTGGCCCGCTCGATCGCGTTGATCAGTTGCCTGACATTCCCAGGCCAGGAGTACTCCTGAATCGCCTTGCGGAATGCAGGTTCCAGCTCCCAGCCTGCACCCGCAAAATGCCCCGCCAGCAGGAGGACATCGTCTCCACGCTCACGCAGCGGCGGAAGGACGAGTGACATAACGTTGATTCGATAGTAGAGATCTTCCCGAAATCGCTTCTCGGCAACCTCCTTGACCATGTCGCGATTCGTCGCGGCAATGATGCGGACATTGACTCGGCGTTCTTTCAGCGAACCGACTCTTCTTAGGGAACCGTCCTCTAGTACACGCAAAAGTTTAGGTTGTAGTGATGGTGCAAGCTCGCCGATCTCATCAATGAAGAGCGTACCGCCATCGGCAACCTCGAAGAGACCAGGTTTCGTATTCGCGGCTCCAGTAAAGGCTCCCTTCTCGTGGCCAAACAGTTCACTTTCTAAGAGTTGCTCCGGCAGGGCTGCACAATTGACCACAACGAGAGGCTTCTTTGCCCGCTGACTGGACTCGTGCAATGCGCGAGCGACCAACTCTTTGCCCGTGCCGCTTTCTCCCTGGATGAGAATCGGCTTATCGCTAGGAGCAACGCGTTCAATCAATCGAAAAACTTCGTGCATTGCTGGCGATTCACCAATCATGCTGCCATGAGGCTCGTTTCGCCTTATTAGAGTCCGCAGTTGATTGTTTTCCTTTCGTATGCGGCCTGCTTCTGCAGCCTTGGTGATCACCGCCTCAAGTTGGCTTAGCTTGGTAGGCTTAGTAAGAAAGTCATACGCACCAAGCTTCATCGCTTGGACAGCTTTTTCTACTGTTCCCTCACCAGTAAGTAGGATCACTTGAGTTTCTGTGTTGTCTGTGTTGATCTTTTCTAACAGGTCAATTCCTGACATTCCTGCCATGACCATATCCAAGATCACCACGTCATAGGCGCGGCTCTGCAACTTCTCCAAGGCGGCCTCAGCACTTTCCGCTTGCTCAACCTGATGCCCTAACTGGAAAAAATAGTTGGCAAACCCTTGGCGAAGATTGTCGTCGTCATCCACAAACAGAAGATCGAGGGTGCTACTCATGTTGCGTTTTCACATGGTTTTATTTGATCGTCATGAAGGACTATTGAGCGGCGACTCCTTCGTCCATGTAAGATGCCAGAGTGGTTGCGTAGTTCGCCCGCTCGAAAACGGCTGAAGAGCCACATGCTTTTCTGCTGAGGCTTCCAATCAACTGGCTTACCTTCTGGTACTCATGATACGTTAACCAAGCAAGCATCTCATCCCGAATATCTAACAGGGAATCGACCCCATTCTGCAGCAGCGTCGAGGTTAGCATGACCACGTCAGCTCCCGACGCTAGAGCCTTGAGGGCATCAGTCCCGTTGTGAATGCCGCTAGAAGCTGCCAATGAAATCCTGAGTTGGTCTCGAAGAATGCCCAGCCAACGTATCGAGAGTCGCGCTTCACTGGGGTGGCTAAGCTCAAGGTGCGGAGCTACGCGGTGATGCTCCAGGTCAATGTCAGGCTCAAGAAACCGGTTGAAGAGTACTACCCCGTCGACTCCGGCTTCCGCCAACTGCCTAGCAAAGTAGGGGAGACTCGAAAAATAGGGCCCGATTTTCACCGCAAGGGGAATGTCCACTTTTTGCCTGACCTTCGAAATGACATCGAGATACTGTGCCTCGACCGTCATGGGGGATGCACTCGGATCGATGGGAACGTAGTAGAGATTGAGTTCCAATGCATCAGCACCGGCGTCTCGGATGCGTCGTGCGAAATCAATCCAGCCCCCAAGCGATATTCCGTTAAGGCTCCCGATAATTGGCATTGTTACTGCTGCCCTTGCCCTCCCCACAAGCGATGCGTAATTGTCAGGGCCTGAATTGTAGTAGTTGAGAGTTGGAAACTCTGCCATTGATTCGAGAGCTTCGTCGGTCTTTTTGCTCCGCGTCACCTGTTCTTCAAATAGTGAGGGAAGGACCGCAGCCCCCGCTCCAAGTTCCTCCATATGCCGTAGCACATCCGGCTGTCCGGTACATGGCGATGCAGAAGCGACGATTGGGCTGCGAAGTTTTAGTCCAAGATATTCCGTGGAAAAATCAACAGCAGGCATGATTCATCCTCTCAATGAAGATTGATGGGTTTATGGTCAATTGAAAGAGCAATTCACGCGCCAACTGCATCTATGCAGGGACGAACTATCGGAAACGCTGAAAGATCGCAACGATCCTCAGGAAACAAGCGTGCGTTCCTTACGGCAACTGTGCGGTTTCGCACAGCGACCAACCTGTCAAAGGGGGGAGTGTTTGTAAGCGGAGATTGAAAAGAGCATCAATCACACCTTCGGCAACGATTAGGCGCAAATGTTGCGGTGGGTTAGACCGAAGGCCTCATTGACAATTTACTGCAAGTAATCCGTATCAGGGTCTATCCGATGCTCTCACTCAAAAGCGAAAAGAAGCAGTACGAATCGGCTAATCTCGTCCAGTTGCTATGCGATCCGAATACTTACTCTGATGGTACTCAGCGAGTGGATTTGCTTGAGACCCATATCTCGTGGCTGTTTTTGACAGAACGCTACGTGTACAAGCTCAAGAAACCTGTCAAATACGACTTCCTCGACTTCTCAACCCCTCAAGCGAGACGGCAGGCATGTGACGAGGAAGTACGAATCAACAAGCGTCTAGCCTACCAAGTCTACTTCGGAGTCTTGCCAATTACGTCAGACGAAACTGGCCAGCTTACCCTAAATGGCGAGGGCCGCCCGATTGACTGCGTCGTGAAGATGAGGCGTTTGCCGAGCGACCTAGCGTTAGACACGACCATCAAACGTGATCGTCTCGACGAACGAAAAACGAAAGAGCTGGCAAACTCCCTCGCCTCTTTCTACTGCCAGTTGCCGCCACTTATTTTGCGGCCTGAAGAGTATTATCAGAGAACACTACATCACTGTCAGTCAAATTTTCGCGATCTGACGAGCCTAGCAGAACCACTTCATCGTCCTTGCATAGCGAAGATCCATAACGCCCAGCTTCTATTTGCTTGGCTTCAGAGAGACGTCTTATTCGACCGGACTCGCGATGGCCGAATCGTCGATGGACATGGTGATCTGCGTGCTGAGCATATCTTCCTAGAAACACCACCAGTCGTTATCGATGGGATCGAGTTCTCCGAAGAGCTTCGACAAATTGATGTTCTTGATGAGCTTAGCTTCCTAGCTATGGACTGCACGCGTCTGGGCAGTAGCGATATTGGTGAAAAGCTGCTTGATACCTACACAAAACTTAGTGGCGACAGGCCTCCCCTTAGACTTCGGGACTTCTATAAGAGCTACCGTGCGACGGTAAGAGCAAAAGTAGCTCTACTCAGAGTTTCTCAATCGACTGGTAAAGCTCGTAAACGCTGCCTTCGAGAATTCCACCAATACCTCAAATGGGCAGATCACTATGCCTCAAGGATCGGCGGGCCTTATCTCTTTATTATCGGTGGTCTGATGGGCACAGGAAAATCGACTCTTGCAGCTGGCTTGGCGGAAATAATCGCTGCAAAAGTCATCAGCACGGATACCATTCGTCGCAAACTATTTGGAGGAAGCGAAAGCCCGGCCGACTTCGGGGAAGGGAACTATCGTCCAGAGCTTCGAGAGACTGTTTACCGTGAGATGTTTATCGAAGCTGGAGAGGCTCTCGACTTCGGGCAGACGGTCATTCTTGACGGCACCTTTCTCACAGACGAACAACGCCAACGTGCTACCAGTTTGGCGATAAAGCACGGTGCTAACCCAGTCCATATCCAGTGTGAATGCCCGATTGACGAAGCTCGACTCAGAATCATAGAGCGTAGTTCTAGCAGCGATTCGGAAGCAAGACCTGAACTATTGCGTCAGCAAGTTGCCGAACGTGAAGAGTTAGCAGATTCACATAAGTGCATTCGAATTGATTCGTCTCAATCGATGCTAATGATGATCGACGACATTGCCAAAGCAGTGGTACAGCGGCAAGCTGCGGCTGACAGAGCTGACCACTCGCCAAACACCCTCTGATTATTTAAAGGCTTGCAGATGACAGCGGTATTCATCGGAGCACTGGTAATCGGGCTGACACTTGGACTGCTAGGATCGGGTGGGTCCGCAATAACCGTTCCGGTATTGGTCTACCTTGTCGGACACCAACCGAAACAGTCCATCGCTGAATCAATGGCAATTGTCGGAATCATCTCGATCGTGGCTGCGATACCGTACGCCAAATCAAGTCAAGTTGATTGGAGGAGTGTTCTCTACTTCGGACTGCCTGGGATGGTGGGAACCTTTATTGGTGCGTGGCTAGGTGGCCTCGCTACGGAGCCGATTCAATTGATCGTATTCGGAGCTGTTTTGCTCGCGGCCGCCTACGCCATGCTGCGAGATCCCAAGCCACGCACATCAGCTACCTCTCATAGCGAGATATCAACTCCAAATCCTTCACCAATCGGGAAGATTGCTCTCGAAGGCACAACCGTTGGCATCGTGACGGGGTTTGTTGGAGTCGGGGGAGGTTTCCTGATTGTCCCCGCACTGGTTATCTTCGGAAACTTGCCGATACGATTAGCCATTGGCACTAGCCTTGTGATTATTGGCATGAAGGGGTTAATTGGCTTCGCAAAGTACCAGCACTACCTTATGGCTCATGACCTGTCGGTCGACACTCAGACCATTCTCATATTCGTATTGATTGGTGTTGCGGGCAGTGCAATCGGCAAAATATTGAACACTCGCATGAATCAGAAGACACTGAAAACGGGCTTTGGTATGTTTCTCGTGGCGATTGGGTGCTTCGTTATTATCAACGAAGGCAGCCAGCTAATCGCTTCGGAAGATTATCAATCGGCTGTAGAGTCCTTCAAGATTCGAAGTGTGATTACAAATACACTGCTCACTGCAACCTAATGAGAAAGGAGCAAACGATGTTGCTCAAGTATTTCTACGACACGTCTCTAGCGCACGCTTCCTACATGGTCGGCTGCCAACGTGCGAAAGTGGCCATAGTGATCGATCCAGGTCGTGACATAGAACAATATCTGGATATGGCCGAACGCGAAAATCTCAACTTAATCGCAGCAGTTGAAACTCACATACATGCGGACTTCGTCTCTGGAGCACGAGAACTTGCCGATAGAATCAACGCGAAAGTTTATCTCTCCGACGAAGGGCCTGAGGAGTGGAAGTATCAATTTACTGATCAGTATGATCATCAGCTACTAACAGGTGGCGACACATTCATGATTGGCAATATTAAATTCGATGTTCTCCATACGCCTGGACACACGCCCGAAAGTCTCTCATTACTGCTGACCGACCAAGGTGGAGGAGCAGACCAGCCTATGGGAATCTTCACAGGAGACTTTGTGTTCGTCGGTTCGATAGGTCGCCCTGATTTACTGGAAGAAGCGGCTGGAATAGCGAACACTGCCGAACCTGGCGCCCGGGACCTCTTCCGATCTGCCCAGAAATTCAAGCAATTACCCGACTACCTGCAAGTATGGCCTGCTCATGGTGCCGGTAGTGCATGCGGCAAAGGGCTAGGTGCCATTCCTTCTTCGACTGTCGGATACGAAAAAATGTACAACCCGGCACTTCAGTTTACTGATGAGGAAAAGTTTGTTCAGTACATCCTGGCCGATCAGCCAGAGGCTCCTAAGTACTTTGCGCTCATGAAACGTGTCAACAAAGAAGGTCCAGACGTGATCGGTAACTCGGACTTACCCAAGTCCCAACCGACCAAAGAGTTAACTGCTATCTCGGAAATAGCAACGGTGATTGACCTGTCTCCGTCAGCTCAATTTGCCGAAGGCCATGTTCCTGGCTCAATAAACATACCGACTTCGATGCTGGCAGGTTGGGCCGGCTGGGTCGTAGATTATTCCAAGCCCACCTACTTGATTGCGACGAAGAGGCAACTGCCCGAAGCAACTCGGATACTTCGTAAGATCGGCCTCGACGATATCAGAGGCTATTTCGACCGTGAAAAGGTCTGTGAAGCAGGACTAGCCTGTGAGCGAATGCAGCGTAAAACACCAGAAGAATTAGCAGAACGAATTAAGACTGGCGAAGCCACGTTACTAGACGTACGCTCCGATGAGGAATGGAAACTGGGCCATATCTCTTGTGCCAAGCATCACTTCTTAGGACGTTTGCCCGATGAGCTAGAATCGCTGCCTAACTCGAAACCGTTTATTACTCAGTGCCGCAGTTCCGCTCGTTCGGCTATCGCTGCGAGCATCCTGCAAGCGGCTGGTGTGGCTGTTATCGACATGAGCGGTGGAATCGACGAGTGGCAAGACGCGGGCTTGCCCGTGAGTACCGCTGAGGAACTTATCCCTTGTGATGCTTAGAAAAACCCGTAGTTGACTAGCAATACTGGCCAACTTGGACGAGATGAACATCGGTTAGAAAGGAGTGATGCAGATGGACTGGATTATGGAACCTTGGCCTTGGTGGTTTTCGGGCATTCTCATTGGATTAACCGTACCATTGCTCTACTTGTTAGCAGGGAAGGCCTTCGGAATATCAACAAGCCTGCAGCAAGCCGGAGCAATGTGCTTTCCGAACAGTAAGTTGGAATACCTTCGCAAGCATGATCGCAAGGGAAACCTTTGGACGATTGTATTCGCTGTTGGCATTGGTTTAGGTGCCTTTGTCGCGACGCGATTTCTGTCAAACACACCCGTTGAGTTTCTCCCTGCATCGTTTAGCAGTCCCGCGGGAAGTATCAAACTGTTGCTCGGCGGGTTTCTCATAGGGTTTGGAACACGATACGCCGGTGGTTGCACGTCTGGGCATTCAATCACGGGAATTGCAAATCTTAATTGGCCTAGTCTCGTCGCAACCACTTTCTTCTTTGTAGGTGGATTAGCGGTGACGTGGGGGTTCGGCCATTTGATCTTCGAATAAGATCACGAGAGGAAATCCAAATGAAAGAAACAACAAAGCCTGTAGTGAGTCCAGGAATGTCTGCTGGTAGCTACCTCAGCGTGCTATTGATTGGAAGCTACCTAGGTGCGCTTTTCGTCAAATCCGAAGTGGCCAATTGGCAGAGAATACATGATATGTTTCTCTTCCGCGAAGCGCACATGTACCTCATTATCAGCGTCGCAATACTTGTGGCAGCGATCTCAATGTTCATCATTAAACGTTTGGGGATTAAAAGCATCGAAGGGAAGCCAATTATCTACAAGCCAAAACCATTTCACACTGGAGTTGTGATAGGAGGGATGCTATTCGGAGCAGGCTGGTCAATCACAGGTGCCTGCCCCGGTCCGATTTATGCCCAGATCGGAGCAGGAGAGTGGATGGCTTTGCTAACTCTGATAGGAGCAATGCTAGGTATGTTCGCCTATGCTTATTTGAAACCAAGGCTCCCGTGAGCTTCCTGATAGATGGCTCAATCAACTTCGCATCGAGCTTGAGCTTGGTATATTATTGCTAAGGCCTACACGTGAGTACGATAATTTCAAGACCATGAATTCTATGAACTCCCCTGTTCCAAAAAAATGCGACTCTAATAGCTGCGGGTTCAACCTATTTTCGGCTTAGATAGAGTCAATGGTCTGCAACCGGACACGATGTCCGGCGGGGATCACTGCTCTCACCGAATTCATCATTTTCGTACCGCCAAAGTTAGATTCGCTTCTGAACGGTTCCGGTATTCAACGGGTATGAGTGACATTAAGTGATAGGGCTTGACATTGCAGGCATGCTACCGAAACTCAATTGATTCTCGAGAGAAAAGGCTGCAAACGTTCAATTCGTCACTCGGTTTCGGGACGCAGAGGTCGGAGGTTCAAGTCCTATCAGCCCGACTGTCTTTAGAATCGAGCCCTTCGGCCAGCACATCGAAGGGCTTTCTCCTTTCCGGCACAAGCGTTACGTCATCGAGCGTGAAGTTCAAACAGACAGTTTTCAGGAAACGGTTTCCGACTCGACAACCAGTGCTGCCATTTGTGGGATGCGAAAAAACCAATTTGCTTCGCACTTGAAGCCAAGGGGATCCGAAGCATCAAACAAAAGCGTTTAGCAGAGGATCAGATCGCGTTTACTCTCCTGTCACACGGACAATGCAAGTACCACTCTGCTCCTATAAGAATCAACCGTCTCGTTCCGGTTACCGCGAGGACGACTCAAGAAATACCCAAACGCACTCACTTCAGTTCCAAGAACGGACCTCTCCACTGAAGAAGGGTTGCAGTCCGGTCTCTGTTTCTAGGAGCAGGGCTCCAGCTTTGTCGATGCCACGGCAGGTCCCTACAATCTCTGTCGAGCCAGTAACTAAGGTCACTCGCCTAGCGGTAAGTAAACAGTAGGCGGGCCAATCGTCAAGAATCTCTTCACCCGCTCTTAATGAGTTCAACAGAGCTTCAAACTCAAGTAATAAGGTCCGTAGAATTTGAATTCGACGATGCTGAACACCCGACTTGTCGGACAGCGAAATACTGGTTGCCGACAGCTCCTCGGGAGCCTCCGAGAATGAGTTATTGACATTCAAGCCAATGCCAATCACTGCCTGACCGGCGGAATGAGACGGAACTTCGATAAGCACCCCAGCCAACTTTCGTCCCGCCAGATAAACGTCGTTGGGCCACTTAAGCGCGAAATCAGCGTTTGGCAGAAGTGACTCACCAGTACGGAGGATGGCCTTCCCGGTTAGTAACGGAAGCAATGCTTTCCGCTCCGCAGACAAAGCCTTGTTCGGGAATTCGACGACGAGCGAAAAAGTGAGACTACCGCTGGCAGACCACCACCGGTTCGCACCCCGCCCTCGCCCTGCGATCTGAGATTCGGCATAGATCAAGCAAGGTGATTTCATGGAATCACCAGATGCTAGAAGCTCGATGGCTCGTGTGTTCGTCGAATCGGTTTCGTCATAGTGAAACACACTTTGGAGAAACGTATCCTCCAGCAGCGATTCGAGTTCGCCTTGGCAGATAGGATCGGTAATGCTCAAAGAATGATGATCCTCGTGAGAGCTATTCCAATTCGATCATCAGGTCGCCCGCTTCGACCTGAATGCCTGGGGAAACATGGACCTTGGCAACGGTCGCGTCGACTTCCGCGTTGATGGTTGTCTCCATCTTCATCGCTTCTAGCGTGATCAGTTTCTGGCCCTTCGTGATCTTATTCCCTGCCTTGACGGCAACCGTGACCACCATTCCTGGCATCGCTGTTCCAACGTGCTTTAGGTTATCGGCATCGGCTTTTGTACGCGAAGCCACGCCGCTGCCAAGAGATTTATCAAGCACCGAAACGTCGCGCGGTTGTCCGTTTAATTCAAAGAAGACCTTCCGGTAACCATCGGCATTGCCTCCATCAGCGGTCAGGAACTTGACGATAAGCGTTTTGCCTTCTTCAATCACGACTGTAAACTCTTCACCTGGCACCTGGCCGAAGAAAAAATAAGGTGTCGGAATGCAGCTAACGTTACCGTAGTTTCTATGGTGCTCAGCGTAGTCTTTGTAGACCTTGGGGTAGAGCAAATAGGTTACGATCTCACGCTGGGTCGGTTCGCGGCCGAGGAATTTGGCGATCTCCTCACCAGCGGCTGCGAAGTCGGCCGGGGGAAGCGATTCTCCTGGTCGACCGACGACAGGCTTCTGCTGTTGCAGGACGCGTTTCACTAAATTCGGATCGAAGCCGCCCGGCGGTTGGCCCATCATGCCGCCGACGAGGTCGATCACTGATTGTGGAAATGCAAAATCGCGGGTCTCGTCGAGCACGGTTTCGGTAGTGAAATCGTTCGCCACCAGGAACAAAGCCAAGTCCCCTACTGCTTTGGACGTCGGCGTCACTTTGACGATGTCCCCTAACAGTTGATTGCAGTCGGCATAGGTCCTGCAAACCTCCGACCAACGATCGGCTAGGCCGAGGGCTTGTGCCTGAGCAAACAGGTTTGTGTACTGACCGCCGGGCATCTCGTGGTTGTAGAGATCTGCCGTCGAGGGCAAAACGGTTGTTTCGAACGGCGCGTAAAACTCGCGAGTACACCGCCAGTATTCGGCAATCTCATCCAGCGCTTGCTGATTGAGTCCCGTGTTCCGGTCAGTGAATTCCAGCGAAGCGAGAATCGTATTCAAATTCGGCTGCGACGTATTGCCCGACATTGGAGCCATCGCCGCGTCTGCAATATCAAGATCGACTTCAGCACCCTTGAGAATTGCAGCCGCTTGGATACCCGACGTATCGTGGGTGTGGAAATGAATGGGGATTCCGACTTCCTGCTTGAGAGTTTTGACTAGCAACGCCGTAGCGTCGGGTTTGCACAGTCCGGCCATGTCCTTGATCGCCAGAATGTGAGCGCCCATGTTCTCCAGTTCTTTGGCAAGCTCGACATAGTATTTCAAGTCGTACTTAGTGCGCTGGGGATTAAGAATATCACCGGTGTAACAAATGGACGCTTCACAGATGGCCCCGGTTTCAAGCACCGCGTCCATAGCCACCTTCATATTTGGCGTCCAGTTGAGTGCATCGAAAACCCGGAAAACATCCAGCCCGGCATCAGCCGTTTCCTTGACAAACGCTTTGACAACGTTGTCGGGGTAGTTCGTATAACCAACAGCGTTCGATGCTCGCAGCAACATTTGCAGCAAGATGTTTGGAACTTTTGAACGAATGTCTGCCAGTCTTTGCCACGGGTCTTCTTTCAAGAATCGCATCGACGTATCGAAGGTCGCACCGCCCCACATTTCTAGTGAGAACAAATCAGGAGCAAGCTTGGAATACGACTCGGCGATGTTGAGCAAGTCGTGCGTTCGGAACCGGGTCGCATGCAGCGACTGGTGCGCGTCGCGGAAGGTCGTGTCCGTGATGAATAGTCGCTTTTGCTCTTTCACCCATTGCGCAAATTTCTCCGGGCCGAGTTCCTTGAGTTTGTCTCGTGTCCCGGTCGGCACGGGAGATGCCGTGTCAAAGTGCGGAATCGGGGCCGGATCTCGACGCGTAGAAGCCGCCCGCCCTTTCACCAATTCGTTCCCGTTGACAATCACATCACCGAGAAACCTCAGGAGCTTCGTAGCACGATTTTTTTGGGCTGGAAACTCAAACAGCTCTGGGGTTTGGTCAATAAAGCGAGTCGTACAATCACCCTGAACAAAAGTTGCGTGTTCCAGAAGCTTTACCAAAAACGGGATGTTGGTCTTCACGCCACGAATTCGGAATTCTAACAAGCAACGCTTCGCACGCTGGATTGCGTCAGAAAACTTTCGCCCACGTACGGAAAGCTTCACAAGCATCGAGTCATAGAAGGGATTAACAACCGCTCCCGAGTAAGCAGACCCTGCATCCAATCGAACGCCTGCTCCACCAGGAGAACGGTAATGTACGACCCGCCCGTAATCGGGCATGAAGTTGTTCGCAGGATCTTCAGTCGTTATGCGGCATTGGAGTGCAAAGCCGTTGGTCTTGATCGATTCTTGACTGGCGAGTCCGATCGCCTCGTCGGCCAGCGGTAGACCTTGGGCGATCAAGATCTGGGACTTCACGATGTCAACGCCGGTGACCTCCTCGGTGACCGTGTGTTCCACCTGAACGCGAGGATTCACCTCGATGAAGTAAAACTTGTTCGTATCCGCATCGACTAGAAACTCAACGGTGCCAGCGTTCTGGTAACCAACCTGCCGGCCGATTGCGATCGCAGCATCGCACAGAGCTTGGCGAACGTCTGGAAGGAGGTTCGGTGCGGGAGCGATCTCAACAACCTTCTGATGTCGCCGCTGCACGGAGCAATCACGTTCAAACAAGTGAACAAGATTTCCATGTGTGTCACCGAGCAGTTGAATTTCAATGTGCCGAGCATTCTCAATGAACTTTTCAACAAACACCTCGGAACTTCCGAACGCAGACAGCGACTCGCGCGACGCTTGCTCGAATGCGGAGTTGAATTCGCCTTCGCTGCGAACGATCCGCATCCCGCGACCACCGCCACCATGAGATGCTTTCAAAATCACAGGATACCCAAGCGAGTTCGCCTGCTCGCGACCGGCGTCAGCATCGGTAATCGCTGAGTCAGTTCCACTCAGCACCGGGACTTTAGCGGCTTTGGCAATCTTCCGAGCAGACGTTTTATCACCAAGGTTTTGAAGCGTGTCGAGCGTTGGTCCAACAAAGATGATGCCATTTTCCTGACAAGCTTTCGCCAAGTCAGGATTCTCAGAGAGAAAGCCGTACCCCGGATGGATGGCGTCGACATCGTGGTCGAGGCACAACTCGATCAAGGCGGGAATGTTCAGGTATGATTTGATCGGCTCCCCCGGTTCACCAATCTGATAGGCCTCATCGGCCTTGAACCGATGCAGTGCATAACGATCTTCGTGTGCATAAACGGCAACTGTGTTAATCCCAAGTTCCGTCGCGCTACGAAACACCCGAATGGCGATTTCACTTCGGTTGGCAGCAAGCAGTTTTTTGATCGGTTTCATGGGATGAATTAGCAAAGATTTGGCAAGTGATGAGAGAGGTACTGGGAACCGAGTGGTGCAAGAGCGGAGCCACGCCCCGTCTGCCAAGAAAACCAGACTTTGAGACTTGGTTATCAGAATACTACAATTCAACAGCAAGCTGCAGTGGTGAACTGCCCTTCTCCGCCGCGTTCAATTGAATTGACACATCCGATAGCACTTGACCGCTAGAATCAGGAAAGCATCCGGGTTCCCTTGTCATCGTCCCCTCATATAAGCAGGCAAAAGCTGGGCCATGCCAACGACACTTTCCCACTGAACGTCAGGCTGGCCCGCTTTCGACCGCGAACAACTGTTCGATCTCAGGGCCGACCCCCGGAAGAGAACGGTTTTGCGAACTCCCCAGCCCACGCTGAGCGGTTGCGAGAAATGCGGGCGAGGTTTCAGGAACTGAAATCGACTTAGAAATGATCGTCGCGAAGTTTGGATGGGCGAGGATTGATATGGCACAGACGAAGGGCCAGTTCTCTACCTGCAAGAGTGCCGCTGGCTCTGCCAGTGCCGGACTTCTCTGGTGGCAACAACTTCGATGAAGTATTTGGTGTCGCAGCCACAAGCCTATCGATACACACCGATGCTTGCAGCTTGTATCCGACTAGAGGTTTCGTAAGTCCTAACACTCTCGCAAATAAATCCACAACCCAAGCCACATACAGGCAGAGCCAGTGCCGCCCGCCGAAAAAGGCAAGACAAATCTGAAACTGCAACAGTTCTTTGGGCAGATCTCCTGGATACAAAAGGCGACTCACCCTCGACCAACGTGGGCCAAGGGTGAGTCATTACTGGTCATCTCGGTTTGCTTGATTCGAAAAAGTTCTACATCAGCTACGCAGAAGCTGGCAGCATTGCATCAGCAAGCCCGAGCTCAGACGGCACCCACGGTGGTTCGGATTGGCTCGTGCGGCGGCGACGTTTTGTCATTCGGTTGCGATCAATCGCTCTTGAGACCGTCCGACCAGCTCGCTCAGCCGTTCGAGCAATGCACGTGAGCAAGTCTGAGTCGCTGTCAGTAATGACGATCTCCGAGCTTCGCTTCAATTTGACCAGAAGTTTGCAGTGCTGATCGACGCCACCCTTGGGACCATTCAGGTCAGATAATACCAGGATCACGTCATCGATCTTATTATGAAACCGCGACAGGGCGAAACGCAGGCGTCGCTCAGCATAATCCCGCGACTTCCCGTCCAGACACTCATTACGGTCGACAATCGATAGCTTCATCCGAAACTCTCCTGAAAGAAATGAAGGAATATGTCCTTGCCTATTGAGGTATACGACAATAATAACATATAAATAAATAGAATATTTCTCTCGCAGACATTGAAAACTTCAATGGGAGGCTTTCGTGGATTGGCTCAATTATCACCACCTCCTTTACTTCTACACCGTCGCAAAGCATGGCAATATGACGCAAGCGGCAGAGCACCTTCATCTCTCGCAACCGACGCTCAGTAGCCAGATCAAAAAACTCGAGACTTCCGTTGGCCAAAAGCTCTTCTCGCGGACGGGAAGAACCATGGTCCTGACGGAAACGGGGCAAACCGTCTTTCGATACGCCGACGAAATCTTCTCCATTGGAAAAGAGCTTTCCGAAGTCTTGAAGGGAAAGGCTTCAAAGAGTCGGCGACGTCTCATCGTGGGCGTAACTGACGTGTTGCCTAAACTGATCGTCTACGAACTCCTCAAGCCAGCAATGTCGATTGAGGATGAAGTGCAGATTCAGTGCTTCGAGGGCAAGCTTCAGGATCTACTAGCCGAACTCGCCCTTCATCGCTTCGATCTTGTCCTCGCCGACTCGCCGTTGACACCCGATGCAAATGTCCGGGCCTACAACCACTTACTGGGCGAATGTGACGCAACCGTATTCGGCACCAAAGAGCTTGCGCAGAAATATAAGAAAAACTTTCCGAAGTCGCTCTCCGACGCTCCCATGCTCTTGCCGCTGCAAAGCACAACGTTGCGCAGACAGCTTGAGCAATGGTTTGATACGCATGAGATTATGCCGGATGTGGTTCACGAATTTGAAGACAGTGCCGTCATCAAGATTTTTGGACAAGCAGGTCACGGGCTTTTCGTCGCCCCGAGCGTGATCGAAAAAGACGTGTGCCAACGATATTCGGTCGAAATCGTAGGGAAGCTGACAGAAGTCAAGGAGCGATTCTACGCAATTTCTGTTGAGCGACGCCTCAAGCACCCCGCGGTACTCGCGATATCCAAAGCGGCGAAAAATCGGTTCGAAGAATAACAACCTCAATGTCATTCATCACACCGTTCACTGCCATTCCAAGGACTCCTGGCCAGAATCCGTTGCTGAATCAACCGGTGCAATACACTAAAATGGGTTCACCGGACGTTCTACTTCCTACTTCCGTCTTGAGCAACAAGAAAGTAACTCGATTCTGACCGCGGCACCAGCAATTCTGCCGACAGAATTGTGGCCGAGTCGAAGCAGCACGGCTTCGTAAGCCTTGCCGAGCGGAGGGCTTGGCCTCGGACGGATTTCTGACCGAAGGGCTTATTTTGTCTACTGGATTTTATTTTTGGGTAGCGCGACGAATTCAATTAAAGGCATTCCTATGAACCAAGCATTGAACAAATTCATTAGCCTGAGAGTCTCGCTGGGCTTGCTTGCATTTCTTCCTGTGGACGAACCAGCTCTGGCTCAAGACTCCCCCAAGAGTGTTGTCGAAGAATTAACTTTTCAAGTCGAGCCCGATGCCGTGGCCAGCTTTTTACAGCAAGACCATCGCATCTGGACGGCGACGCTCAGCAAGCAGCCAGGATTCCTTCGTAAGGCCACGTGGACCTCTCGCAAAAAGCAAAACAACGTGCGGCTAATCATTCACTGGCGTTCGCAGGCTGATTGGCATTCGGTACCACCAAGTGTACTTAAAGAAACAGAGGAAGAATTTGCTGCTGCGATGAAGAACGTAGGCGAATACAAACTCATCGGCGTTAACGCCTGGGAAGAAGTTTCCGTAAGGCACCACCCGAGACACCTCGCGAGAGTGAGCGATTCCGTAGGCGAATGGCATCGTCAGGCGACCAACATCGTAATCGAGAAGGATCTCTCGTACGGACAGCGAAAACGCTACCGAGCTTTGCCTCTAAAGGCTGCGATTGCTTCGATGTTCGACCTCTCCAGCTACGATCTCGCCACAACAAAAGTTGTTTTTCATTGCAAAGACGATTATCAGGCGAGCATGCAACTGGAAAACGCTCTCGCTTCAGCCGGCTGGCTGGCTCTCTCGGATCTCGAGGCGCCCGAGCTTTCCGATTGGATCCCAATCAGCAAAGGCGGGAAGGAAAAGTTCCCCGGTCCGAGCTATGTCGTTTGGAAAGAACAACTAGGAAGCTATCAGGAATACCCCTGGCCGTATGCCATCTTGAGCATCGAACTCGTTTCAGAACAAGACACTAAAGAAGCCGACGCAATCCATTCAGAGTAGGCGGAATAGCGCTGGTCATTCTCGCCTAGGCTCATTCCTCGGCGAGATTCTTGTCCGCACTTTTTCCGATCCACATCGGGGCAGAGCCAAACCAGACAAGGGTTCCTGCTAGTGCCACATACTTGACCGCTGCGTGATCGATCGTCCCAGCCAGAAACAGCAAGCAAGGAACAACCGTAGCGGCGAGCGCCACATACGAAACAGCTTTGCAGATATTCATCTCTCGATCAGACTCCAAAAAGTTAACCAGGTTGGGCCATGACGTTGTCAGGGTTCGGCGCTAGTGCTGTTTCTGTTGAGTGAAAGAACTAAGGATTAAGTAAAGAATACCACAAGCGATCCACGCAGGGATCACCGCGTAGGCCGCGAATAAATCTTGCTTCAAAATCAGGTAAAGGCCCACCGAGACGGGCGCTAGCCAAGCAATCAGTACCGCGATATTGACCGGCAACGATCGCTGGTGAGCGTATTCCTCAGACAGCCGGAACTTTTTCATGAAGTAATGATCCACGAAGATCACCGCCCCCATCGGCCCGAGGACGGTGCCGTAGGTTCCGACGAAATCCAACAGCTTGTAGGCCAAGCTTGGGAACGCTCCCGCCAACGTGGCGACTGCCCCAGCCACTAGCGTCATCGTCGTTCGAGAAGCGGTAGGAACTACCCCCTGGAAAGCTAGACCAGCACGATAGATCGTTGGGTTGGCGGTAGTCCAACCAGCAATCACTACACAGATAATTCCCGCCAAGCCAATGGACTGATAAGCAAGCAGGCCAGGATTTGCTGACGCCTTCCCTTGGCTGTCGACAGCCAATTCGGGCTGAACCTTAATCAACGCGGCAAGCATCAAGGCTGCGGCGATCCAGGCCATATAGTGCCCCAGAAACATTCCGATTGCCGGAGCCCAGCCTGAGGAGGATCGCTTGGCGAATCGAAAGATCGAGAGGTCGGCCATACCAAAGTGCATTGCCCCGTTGCAAAGCCAGGCGAACACCACGATTTTCCAGAACCCAAACTCCCCAGGTCCGTTGCGCTCCTGCACGAACGCAATAGCGTCATTCCAAAACTGGCCATCGGTGATCGCGCTAAGACTGGTCGCTTCGGCTTGGACAAGCGAAATGATTCCGCACGCGGCAAAGATCGAGATCATCCATGGAGCGGCAATATTAGCCACGCGAGCAACCGTCTCGTAACCAGCCGCGGCGATCACGGCCATTACGAGACCAACGACGACAACAAGTCCCGTGAAGGAAGGGGCCCCAAAAGCGAAGGTTTCTTTGGGCACCTCGTACAGAATGTCAAAGGGAATACCAACAGCGCTAGCCGAGACGGTTACCATGGCCCCTGCAAGAAAGCAGAACAGGACACCATTGACCACGTTATAAAGTTTCACAAGCGATCCGCCCGCAATCCGCTCCAGTTGGTAGTAGAGCGTATAGCGTTTAGCGATTGCGATTGGCGTGACAAGGTATCTCCAAGTCAGAACCGCCAATATGTTTCCTAGTAGAAGGCCAACGATCAGGTCTTGCAGACTCGCCCCCGCTGCAAGAAACAGAGGACCAATCATAAACTCGGTGCCAGCGGCGTGCTCGCCCGCATACATACCCCAGAACTTGCTTGGCCCCAACAGCGCGCTGTCCGGCACCCTCTCTCGTTCGAATTCCCCGGAGCTCTCTGCTTGTTCTTCCGCCATGACGCTTCAACTTTCTATCTAGTTTCGTTCGCTGAGGGTTTTCTCTTCGTACTGTTTGACGTCTTGCAGCCATGCGGGGCCAACCGGCACGTCCTGTTTCTGACAGTAGTAGTCCCAAACTGCCCCGAGCGGCAGATTCTTGCTTTCTTCCAACCAAGCCAGTCGCGAAGTCAGGTCCCCCTCAGCTTCTTGTTCCTTGAGCAGTTCAACCGGTTCGAGAAGAGCGTTCAGTAGTGCTCGCAAGGTGGCCCGCGTTCCAATTACCCAGGCTGCGATGCGATTAATGCTTGCGTCGAAGAAGTCGAGGCCGATGTGAACGCGTCCCAAATAGCCACCGCGTACGATTTCCTGAGCGATGGCCTGCAACTCGTCCGTATAGGTCACGACATGATCACTATCCCAACGAACGCCACGGCTAACGTGCAACAGAATCTCTTCGACCGACTGAAGGACGGAGGAGATTTTATCGGAGATCACCTCGGTCGGGTGAAAGTGTCCCGCATCAAGGCAAAGCAGCTTGTTGTTCTTGACCGCGTAACCGAGATAGAACTCGTGGGAACCAACGACGTAACTCTCGGAGCCAATTCCAAAAAGCTTGCACTCGACGGCGTCTCGATTGTGCTGGGGATCGATAGCGTCAGCAAATATTGCATCCAGGGATTGCCCCAGCCTCTCTCGCGGTCCTCTGCGATCGACTGGGGTATCTTTGTAGCCATCTGGGATCCAAACGTTGTTGATGCAGGGTGTGCCCAATGCCTTCCCCATTTCGGCGCCGATCTCACGGCAACGACGTCCGTGCTCGATCCAGAACTCGCGAATCCCCGCGTCTTGGTGAGAAAGAGTAAAACCGTCGGCTGATTTCGGGTGCGAGAAGTAAGTCGGGTTGAAATCGAGCCCCATCTTCTTTCCCGCAGCCCACTCGATCCAATTGGAAAAGTGCTCTGTGGAAAGTTGATCCCGGTCGACCTTCTTGCCGCCGGTTTCCGCATAGCAAGCGTGCAGGTTGAGTCGATGAGTCCCGGGAATCAAGGAGAGGGCTTGATCGAGATCGGCCCGTAATTCATCGGCCGTGCGAGCCTTGCCGGGATAGTTCCCTGTGACGGCGATGCCGCCCGTCAACTCGCCATCGGGATTCTCAAAACCTCCCACGTCGTCTCCTTGCCAACAATGCAGCGAGACGGCGATCTCCTGGAGTTGCTCAATCGCTTTCTCCGTACTGACGCCGTGGGCGGCATACTGCTCACTCGCTAGTTGGTAGGCTTGTTCTACGTTCGACATCTAGATTATCCACAATCGTTATTAGGACAGTATCGAGCGATACCGAGTGCGTTGTTCCTGCCAACGGTCCTCTGCAGGAGGGCTTAAGGTTTGTACGCCGAAGGAATCAGCGACGACGTGTCTCAGTTCATTGAGACTGCCAAGCTCTCCGCAACCTATTGCCTGCACCAGCAAGTTGCCGATGGCTGTCGCTTCGACAGGTCCAACGGCAACGGTCTTCCCGGTTGCTTCCGCTGTGAGTTCGTTCAGCAGATCGTTCTTTGTTCCACCACCGATGAGATGGAGCACGTCGACTTTTTGGTCGAGCACTTTCTCTAGCTGTCCAAGCGTATCATCGTAGCAGAGTGCGAGGCTCTCCAAGCAGCTGCGTACGATCTGGCCGACGGACTCGGGCACCGGCTGATCGGTTTTCCGCGCGAAGGTTTGAATCTTTTCGATCATCTTCCCCGGAGCCGCAAATTCGGGATAGTTCGGATCGACCAGCGTTCGACCTGCTTCGGCACTGCGAGCTTCTTGTGTGAGTTGAGCAAAATCGTAGTCTTGCCCCTTTGATTGCAAGTCGCGACGAACTTCTTGGACGAGCCACAACCCCCCGATGTTCTTCAATAACCGGATCGTCCCGGAGACGCCCCGTTCATTCGTGAGCGGAATCTCTCGGCAGTCATCCGAGAAGCAGGGCTCGGCCAATTCAGCGCCGAGCAAAGACCAAGTACCACTGGACAAATACGCCCAGCTCGTTGCTTCATCCGCGGGCACGGCAGCGATCGCTGAACCTGTATCGTGCGTTGCGGGGACGATGACCTCGACATCACCATCCACCCCGGCTGACTCCGCAACTTCACGACGGAGTTTTCCGAGCGAGGTTCCCGGTTCGACGATATCGCCAAGAATGTGCGTTGGAAGCCCTAGTTGCTCGACGAGCTCGCGGTCCCACTCTCCTGATTCCACCTGCAACATACTGCTGGTGGAAGCGATCGTCCGCTCGATGGCGACTTCCCCAGATAACCAGTAGTGGAGTAAGTCAGGCAGGAAAACCAACTTTGTAGCGGCTTCGAATAGCTGGGGCTCGCGTTCGTACCTGGCGGCCAATTGAAAGAGGCTATTAAACGGTAGAAGCTGAATCCCGGTGCGCGCGTAGAGCTTCTCAAAGCCTCCGAGCTGATCCATCACACGCTGGCACGCCTGCTCGTTTTGTGGATCGCGATAGCAGTGTGGCAAGGAAAGCACTTCACCGCTAGAGCCCAGGAGGGTCCAGTCGACCCCCCAAGTATCAACCCCCACCGAGGCCAACTTCACCTGATTATCGCGGCACCACTGGGATCCGCTTTTCAAACCAGTTAGTAGATTCAGCCAAATTCCCGTGAGATCCCAAACGGGGCCGGTTGGCGTTGGGCACGCGTGGTGCTCGAAGCGATGCACTTCCTCAAGGCTGAGTTTGCCATCGTCTTGCAAGACGCCGACGATCGCGCGACCAGAACTCGCGCCGAGATCAAAGGCAAGATGAGCAGCACTCATGGCACCAATTTCAGTTAGCGAAGAAAAGCCTCGTGCAGACCACCGTCGACATTAATGATCTGGCCTGTGGTTCGACTCGATTGAGAAGACAACAAGAAGTAAGCAGCTTCCGCCTGATCTTCAGGCGTGATGGGTTGTTTGGTGAGCGTTCGTTCCGCGTAAAATTGCGCGAGCTTGTCACGAAGCTCGTCGTCTGAGTCACTCTCAGCGAACGCAATATCATACTTTGTCAGCGAAGCAATCACGCGATCGCGAGGGAACATGGTCGATCCCTTGATCACCGTTGCTGGTGCGATTGCGTTGACCCGCACTAGTGGCGACATCTCGATGGCGAGTTCGCGCACCAGGTGATTCGCGGCCGCTTTGGACGTGTCGTAGGCAACAGAGCCCTTCTTGGATACCGCGCCGTTAACGCTCGTTGTCAGAACAACCGAGCCATGAAGCCCTTGCTCTTCGAAGAGTGAGCGAGCTCCCTCAACCAAGTTGTAGCTGCCTCGAACATTCACGTCGAATGTCAACTTCCAAGCATCGTCGGAAAGTTTCCCGTCGCGGCTTGGTGGCAGGAATACGCCGGCGGTGACAACTAAGTGGTCAAGCCCGCCATAGGCCAGCAGAGCTTGTCTGAGTGCTGCTTGGATGGAGTTGGGGTCGGTAATGTCCACTCCCAAACCAATGGCCGGTCCGCACCCCGAGATGCCCGTCCCGGCAACTCCGATCCCTTGGCCATAGATTTCAGTCAACTCTGCCGCGGTCGCTTCTGCTTGCTCGGGATTGAGATCGGCACAAACAACGTGGGCACCTTCCTGGGCAACCCGGTGGGCGATCTCTTTGCCGATCCCAGACCCAGCACCGGCTATGAAAACCACTCGGCTTGCCAGTTCCTTCGCAGGTGGCATCCGTTTCAGCTTCGCTTCTTCAAGCAGCCAGTACTCAATGTCGAACGCTTCCTGTTGCGGCAACGCGATGTACTCGTCCATCGCCTCAGCACCGCGCATCACCTCGACCGCACAATTATAGAATTCCGCCGTCACTCGCGATTCGCTCTTGTTCTTGCCCCAACCGATCATACCTATGCCGGGAATCAAGACGACCGTCGGGTTTGGGTCTCGCATGGCGGGCGAGTTGTCATGCTTACATCGCTCGTAGTAAGCTTCGTAGTCTTTTCGGTACTGGTCCAAACCTGCGGAAAGCTTCTCCCTCAAGGCATTCGTGTCACCCGTTTTTGGATCCCAATCAACGTAGAGCGGCTTGATCTTAGTACGCAGGAAGTGGTCTGGGCAACTGGTGCCTAGCTCTGCCAAGCGCGCTGCGTCCTGAGAGTTCACGAAACGCAGAATTTTCTCATCGGACTGGAGCGTCCCGATGAAACGTTTCTGCTGACTGACTTGCCCACGGAGCCAAGGCAGAATCTCAACCAGAACCTCATCACGGTCTTGCTCGCTTAGAGATTCATACTTTGTGCCGCCGAATGTTTGCTCACCTTTGTCATGTTTTTCAATGAATGAGGCGGCTTTATCAATTAGCGAGAGTGTCAATTCATAGCACTCGCGATCGTCGTCGGCCCAGTTGATCAGGCCGTGCTGACTCATCACAAGGCCCTTCAGATGCGGTTCCTTGGCGACCTTGTCTTGCATCATCAAACCCAGTTCAAAACCGGGCCGAAGCCAGGGAACCCAGCCGACCTCGTCACCAAAGATTTCTTGCGTCAGTTCCTCACTACGGCTACTCGCAGCAATAGAGATCACCGAATTCGGGTGCATGTGATCGACATGCTTGGCAGGAAGAAAGGAGTGCAGCGGAGTGTCGATCGAGCTTGCACGAGGGTTGAGGTTGAATGTGCAATGCGGAAAGTAGCCGACCATCGCATCCTCGGCCGGGGTTTTTGGTCCCTTGGAGGGCATCGCAGCGTAGGTGTCTTGCAAGCTCAGCAGTTTTGACTGATACAGTGACGCGAAGTTTTCCGCTTTGCTCGTTCTGAGATCGCCGCCCGAGCCCTTCACCCACAGGATTTCTACTTCCTCACCCGTGAGCGGATCGATTTCGGTAAGCTTCGAAGAGGTATTTCCGCCACCTGTATTCGTGATCCGCTGATCCGCTCCCAAGGCATTTGAGCGAAAGACGAGCCGATCAACACCCGTTTTCTCGGCTACCTCAGAGTCAGACCAATGATTGGTGACATGCTTGCTGTCGGACTGAGTCTCAGAAACTGCGGCTGAAGACATAATGATACGCTGCGGCTGGAATATGTTGCTAAATGTTGTTTTTGGTGTTCTTTCGCAACATCTTCCAACATACAATTGGTGATGTCAATGACATTCCTTTGTCGAAATGTGGAAATATGTTGGAAACAGCAAAACAGAGCGATCTGCCGCTCGCTTCGCAGCGGCGTCTGGAGATTCTCTCCCAGCTCCAAGAGGCAGGCGCGGTGCGTGTCGCCTCGTTGGCGACTCGCTTCGGCGTTGCCGATGAAACGATTCGGCGCGATCTCGACAAGCTCAGCGACCAAGGTCAGCTCGCCCGGACCCACGGCGGAGCGATAAGCATTCGCCACGACCGCGTTGATCTGCCGATGGCGATCCGCAAGAATCGTCGGGCCGCGGAAAAACAACAGATTGCCAATCAGGCGCTAGAGCTCATTAATCCTAATGATGTCATTGGCCTGGACGCATCGACCACCGTCTTAGAACTTGCGTGCTTGATTCCTGACATGCCGCTGACAGTAGTCACCAATAGCCTCGACGTGATTCGCTTGCTGGCGGATAGGCCGCAGATTGAAGTAATCTGCAGCGGCGGTGAATTCGACCCAAAATCGATGTGCCTGTTTGGGCCACTGGCTGAAGCGAATATTCAGCAGATCGCCTTGAGCAAGCTGTTCTTCTCCTGCAAGGGCATCGACTTCGAGCACGGTTACAGTGAAGCTTCGACGCACCATGCTTCGCTCAAGCGAGTGTTTCTGCAGCAGGCTGAGCAGTCGATTCTGCTGGCGGACTCGAGCAAGTTCGGTGTCCGCTCGATGGTTTCCTCGGGAAAGCTTGATCTCGTGGATCTCGTCATTACCGATGAATCGACGGGCAGCGACTATTTAGAGAGCTTACAGAAACGACATGTCCAAACCGAAGTCGCCTCGCCACGCTCGTCTGCTCAAACTGATCCCAAAATGACCGAGACCATGCAATGACAGCATTACAACCTATCGACAATCCCGATGCAATCATCATCGGCAGCGGAATCATGTCGGCAAACCTTGCCGCGTTGCTGAAGACGATCAAACCCTCAATGAGAATCCAGGTCTATGAGGTAACCGCTGACCTTGCCCAAGAAGCATCGAACGGTTGGAACAATGCTGGCACCGGGCACGCGGGGATCTGCGAGCTGAGCTATACGCCCTTCGTCGGCAAAGATGGGGAAGTGGATATTACCAAGGCGATTGAAGTCTTCCAGCAGTTCGAGCAGTCGAAACAGTTTTGGGGATACGCGGTCGCCAACGGGATGATTGAGAATCCAAGGGAGTGTATTAATCCGGTTCCACACATCAGCTTCGTTTATGGTCAGAAGCAAGTCGACTTTCTCACCTCGCGGTACGAGGGACTTCGAAAGCATCACTTCTTCCGCGAGATGGAGTTTACAACCGACCCGGAGGTCATTCGTGGGTGGGCTCCGCTGTTGATCGAAGGCCGTGAGGAGATGCCGGTTGCCGCGACGAAGATGGATAGCGGCACCGATGTCAACTTCGGAGCGATTGCTCGTAATCTGTTAGAGTGGCTCAACCGCCAAGAAGGCTGCAATGTCGCAACGAAGCATCGCGTGACCGATCTTGAGCCCACGACCGACGAGGGTTGGGCGGTACAGGTTAAGGATCTTGAGCAGAATCGCACCTTTTCCAACAAAGCGAAGTTCGTTTTCATTGGAGCGGGAGGCGGTAGCCTGCACTTGCTACAAAAATCGGGAATTGAGGAGGGGAAAGGTTTCGGTGGCTTCCCGGTCGGCGGGCAATGGATCGTCTGCGATAAGCCAGATATTGTTGAGCAACATCAAGCAAAGGTTTACGGTCAAGCGCAGGATGAAGCTCCAACGATGGCCGTGCCTCATCTCGACACACGCATCATCGATGGCAAGAAAGCACTTCTATTCGGCCCGTTTGCATCTTGGACCACGAAGTTCCTGCATCGTGGCGGCAGTTGGACCGATCTTCCCCGCTCGTTGAAGCTCAGCAATTTAGGAACGCTTATCAAGGTGGGTCTGGCCAACATGCCCCTAGTGAAATACTTGATTCAACAGGGCACGCAGAGCATGAAATCGCGCATAGAATTGCTACGAACTTATTATCCCAATGCTGAACGTGACGACTGGAAGCTCGTCGACGCAGGTATTCGAGTTCAGGCAATTAAGCGAGAGGATGGTCTAGCGGGGATCGTGCACTATGGCACCGAAGTGGTGACCAACCGCGAGAAGAGTCTCGCCGCTTTGCTAGGAGCTTCTCCGGGGGCATCGGTTTCGGTTTCGATCATCACCGAAGTCATCGAAAAGTGCTTACCTGAACTCCTCGAAGAAGAATCATCGCGAGCGGCGATGAAGCGAGCGATCCCCACTTACGGTGAGGATCTACTGCCTGACGAAGCGGCTGACCGCTACTTGGAACTTAGCAGCAAAGCGACACAATCGCTGCAACTCTAGGGCTCTGACTTCGCCGTCGCATCGGCAACGTATTTCGCGTTGGGCTTCGGAAACGCGGCACCCACCGATTCTCGCCAGCGTGATAGCTTGTCCAACAGTTGTGAGGTGAGCTGACTGTTGGCAGAGGCAACATTGTCTTGTTCGCCGAGGTCTTCCTCGAGATTGTAGAGCTCCAGCTCGGCATCCTCATGCCAATCGATGAGTTTCCACTTGCCTTGGCGAATCACGGAACCTGGACTTCCTCCCTGATTGCCGTAATGAGGATAGTGCCAATAAACCGCATCGCGGGAGAGCTTTTCATTCTTGAGTGCGGGCACGAGGCTCACGCCGTCGGCGTGTTGATCGGGCATTTGTGGAATGCCCGCCAGGTCAAGAATCGTTGGCATGAAATCCGTGCTGGTTGCTACCTCGGCAGTTTCGTAACCTGGCTTCGTCACTCCCGGGGCACGAACGATCAAAGGCACGCGGATGCCTCCCTCGTAGAGCCAACCCTTGCCAGCCCTTAACGGAGCGTTGCTTGTGGGCCAGCCCTGATCGTCACTGATGCCGCGATCTCCCGTTGAGAGCCCGCCGTTGTCCGAGGTGAAGATGACGATCGTGTTGTCCGCTAGCTTCAGTTCTTCAAGTTTGCCCAAGACTTTACCAACGGCTTGGTCCATCGCTTCAACCATGCCCGCATAGACGGCATGTTCTTGCACCATTCGTACGCGGGTCTCGCCATCCCATTCGTAAATCGGATCCTCGGTTTCCCCAAAAGGATTCCGCTTCTTTTCGTATTTCTGCCTCAGATCTTCTCGTGCGTTGAGCGGGACATGAACGGAATAGAACGAAAGGTAGGCGAGAAATGGCTTATGACGATGCGACTCAATAAACCGCACAGTCTCTGTCGCGAGCCGGTCAGGAAGGTGTTCGCCCGGAGGGCCATCAGGCAGGCGCGGATTATGGTAGGGCGGAAAATACTGCTTACCGCCGAATGGGCCGCCTTGGAGCCAGCCTCCCTTGTTGATGTCGAAGCCCTGGTACTCCGGCCAGAATCGATCTTGGGAGCCGAGGTGCCACTTGCCAGCGAAAAAGGTCGCGTAATCGCTTGCGTGTAACGCTTCTGCAAGAGTCGTCTCTTCAAGCGGAAGACGATCCACGTAGTTTGCCGGCAAAAGTTCAGTATCGCGATTCCAATGCTCAGGCTGGGGGTCGCCGATATGCGCCGTCAGACCGAGTCTCGCCGGATACTTGCCAGACATGATACTGGCACGCGTTGGTGAGCACACCGGACACGATGCGTAACCATTAGTGAATTTCATCCCACTGGCGGCCAGACCATCGATACTTGGCGTCTCGTAGAAGGTGCTGCCGTAGCAGCCAAGGTCTTTCCAGCCAAGATCGTCGACCAGAATGAATAAGACGTTCGGCGGTTGCGGTTCTGCGGCAGCTTGAGTCTCTGCCGCACGACTACCTTGCGGAAGGTGCAACGAGAGAGCAACGACTAAGCTGCTGGCTAGAAGTTTGAAGTCGAGTGCCATGCGTTGAGTGGTGTTGATCGACCAACAAGAGAAATAAAGTTATACGTCAGTTTCATGTTTTAAGAACACCGGCCCTCAAAGCGAGGGCCGGTGCTGTATCGACCGTGCTGCCCTTTTGACGGACGATTCCTTATCGCTTGCGACTGCTGAAAATTGCAACGCAGCCAAGGCCGAACAGAACTATCGAAGTCGGTTCGGGGATGGCAGTGACTACAAGATTGTCAATGAAGCGGGTATCGAAGTTGTTCGCTCCGACAGAGAACGTTCCGAAGTCAATCCCACCTGCAACTGAGTAATCTTGGGAAATGGTCCCGTCAACGAGAACGTTGATGTCAACCGTATCACCAGAACCATACGCGCCAGCAGTTTGCGGAGTAACCGTTAGCAGCAGCGTGTGGGCGGTGTCGGGAGACAGATAATCAAATGTTCCCAGCGAAGCACCGTCTGCGAACACTTCCGCGTTGGCAGCATTTCCCTGAGCTGCCTGTTGGAACAAGACAGCGAAGTCACCCACATTGGTCGGGGTAAACTCGTTGATGGCTGTCCCTGCGTCGACACCGAGGCCAACGCTAATGAATCCACCTGCTCCAGGACCTGGGTCTGGAGTGACCACGAAACGGCTGAACTCCAGAGCTACTGTGAAACCATTCGGAGCTGCGGCAGCTGCATCGAACTCATAAAGACTTCCCGTACCGTGGGAAATACCTAGGCTGCCATCAGTAACAGCATTACGCCCACCACCCGCTCGCGAAGGACCTGAAACCCAAGCTTGCGCGTTGGTACCACCAAGGCCATTATCGTTGGTGCCCCAGTCAGAGAAGTTATCGGCGGCGCCATTTGGGTCGCCATTGCCATCGCCGCTACCGGTGACGCGCGAGAAAGTATCTGAATACAGTACCGTAGCAGAAGCTTCGGCTACTATCAGGCAGCTGATTGCTGCAAAAGCAGCAAGGAAGTTAAAGACTCGACAACTCATTAGACTCTCCCTCCAAAAAAAGAAAAAACAAAAGCTAGTAAGAATAGTTACTCGAACTAGAAACCCAAATTGTGATGCTTAGCGATGACGCCGTGCTGAGCATCCCGCAAGAAGTGAGACCAGAAGTAAGATCGCACTCGGCTCGGGCACACTACCGACCGAAGCGACTGCACTCGTGGCTCCATAGTTGCCCTCCCAAGTGGGAATGCCGGCTGCATCGTCACGCTGATATTCTAAGAAGTCCGCTCCATCGACAATCATGTCATCGTTGATATCTCCGTCGAGCCCATCACTGGCAAGAGCCGTCACAACGAGATTGTCATATTCACGATGTACGAACCCGTTGCTTGCGAGCGAGAGCGTGCCGAAATCGATACCGCCGACGGTGGAGAACGAATACAGCAACACGCTATCGACAGTCAGTTCCACGTTCAACACATCTGCGTCGCCATAGGCTCCGTTCACTGCGGGGACGATCTGGACCTTAACGGAATGGTCCATGACAGGATCACCATAGGAAATACGACCATTGCCGCTGGGGTCCAGTTCCATTCCATCAACAATGGCGACTCCATCAGTTTGCACGCTGTCCTCAAAGATCTGAATGTTGCCTACTTGGTTCGGAGGATCGTTACCGTCGATGTCTTGCTGAAAGAGGATGGTTAAATCAGCGTTATTCACGTTGAAAGCACCGCCACCTTGAACATCATCGTCCTCGGTGCCGAAACCAACAGAGACGTAACCAGCACCAGGAGCAAAGGGGTCAGGCGGATTGTCTTCATGAAAGCGATTAAAGTCGAATTCAACGGTAAATCCGCTCGGTGCCATCGTGGTAATGTCAAAATCGAAACGAGCTGAGCCCTCGATCGTCGAACCAACCAGTCCATCAGTGACGGAGTTCGCGCTACCGGAATCAGGATTCGAAATGTCGCCAGTTCGAGTTGGGCCGGCCGTATAGGCCATAGAGATCGTGCCACCAAGACCATTGTCGTTGGTGCCCCAATCGGAAAGCCCAAAGCCGGCGCCACCGGGATGCCCGTTGGGCAGGCCACTGCCAGTCGTCCGAGCGAACGTATCTGAAAAGAGCACTGTTTGAGCTGGTGCGTTAGCAGCCAAAAGGCCGCAAAGGGTCAACAGCGACAAACAAGTTGCTGAGATAAGGCGTTTCATAATTCCGTCCCTCTGATCTAAGTAAAAAGTTTTGTTGAGCCATCACACTCACCGCGTGAAGTTATTTAGAAGAGAACTAACCTACGGCAGTTGGACGACCTCGCCGCCATCACTACTACTAAGTCCTTTATAAACTAGTGCGTCAATGCTGTCAGAAATAAACTGCGCAGAACCGTCGCACATCGCAACCTGTACTCCTCCCGCATGTCGACTCCGCGAACCCATCGACATTTGGTTTTCTGTCGTTCCACCAGCACACGGCAAATCGAGATCTACGCGATTGACGCAGACACCGCGGTCGCCATCTGGGGAGTTTGGTTCCAACTTCGTCGAAACTTGATAGCTACTGGGAAGATGGTTCCAGATTCGAGCGCGACGATCGACGCCGGCCCCTTGTTGCGATGGTGCTTGAAGCATCTCCAACAATGCGAATGTATTCGTGGTGCCATCGCTTATATTCTTAATGCTCGCGCCCCATTCGACGGCAAAAGGAGCACGACGATTATCTTCTAGGGTATTCACGTTGGCGGTTTGACCAGGAAGAACTGACTGATCGAACTGGTCGAGATACTCCCAAGATCCCCAGTTGACCCCGTAGTTACCCTTCGCGTCCGCAAGATTCTGCGAGTTGGCCGGGCCTCCCTGGGTGAGTTCCATTTTCTGCTGTTCGTCACTGGGACACTGATAGGTTGGCAAGGCAGTAGTAATCTGCTCTAGAACCACACGAGGTTGTTGATCCCAATCCAGATCGCGGTCGTATGCTGCGAAGCGGGCAGACTCTTCGAGATAGGGTAATAGGTAAACAACGTTCGGTGTTTTTGGGACGTAACCAGGATCATTTGGATTCGTAACCACCGGGCCTTGAGTAATCTTATCGGGGTTGCGATGTCCCAAGTTGCCAGGCGGAAACTCGTTATTGGCAGAGTGATAGTTCTGCAGCGCAAGTCCCAACTGCTTCAGATTGTTCGTACATTGCGAACGCCGAGCCGCCTCACGAGCAGCTTGCACCGCGGGTAGTAACAATCCGACCAAGACACCGATGATGGCAATGACAACCAGCAATTCGACCAAGGTAAAACCTCGGTTCACAAAGCTGATTTGACTGAAGCGCCGATGTTGCACGTTTACTTTCCTGTTCACAGATAAGATCCTCCTGGCTGGTCGCTTGAAGCGACGAGAAGCGGCCTCCTCTACGTGTACTACACTCCAGACCGACACACGCTTCTTACAGTAAACTGCCAGAAAAGTGACAGAGTGGCCTTAAGTCGTTTCAGGATAGGCAATTGGGGAAACATTTTGGCGAGCAGGATAGATCGAGTTGGTCACGACGTCTAAGGGTCTTCCAATCATAATCACGAAGATGCACCCCCTAATGCCCCCGTGGTGTACGCACATCTTTTCCCTGGGTTAACAACATAATTCAAAAGCCACAAGAAAAAAGCAGAAAGTTTCCTGTAAGATTCTTGTGGTTTTTCGGAGTCTGGAAAGTAATTGGAGAGGTCTCTTCTAAAGCGGGGCATCGCGAATTCCTGGTTTCATCCACTACGTTGCTATGTCCGAACACGATGAGACTGCGGATCGAAAATGGCAAGAGATGGGTAACGGCACCGATGACTTCGTCATGGAGATGATTGGTAGTCAGAATCGCCTGCACGCCTACATCTTGTCATTGATGTTCGACAAGGAACGGGCGAGAGACGTCCTGCAACAGACGAACCTCGTACTCCTTGAGAAGAAAGACGAATACGTGCCCGGCACCGCGTTTGGTGCCTGGGCATGCAAGATCGCTTTTTATGAAGTATTGGCTGAAAGGCGGAGATCACAACGTGATCGCCACATGTTCAGCGATGATCTCTTGGCCTTGATTGCCACGCGATCAGAACGAATCACAGCCAGCTTGGACCAACGTAGTGAAGCCTTAGAAGAATGCCTGGCACTTTTACCCTCGAATCAACGTGAAATCTTGATGGCAAGATATCGACCAGGGAACACCATCGGTGATATCGCCAACTCCGTCGGCAAGAGCCCCGGTGCTGTTTCCGTTTTGCTTCATCGGATTCGGAGTGCATTACTCGACTGTGTTAGCAACAAACTAAAGAATCTGCCGCAGGCTTGACCTGACCGCAAGCTGAACCTCATTAAAGAACGACCTATTAGCAAGAGACTGCAAGTAGCCTAATATGCCTTCAAACGATCTCCCCCCTCGAATGCTGATTCCATGGATAAGAACGAACAAAAAAATTTAAGAAAACTGCTGTCAGCAGCTTTCGATGGGAGTCTCGACGAGGAGCAGAAGCAGCAACTAGCGGCTCAGCTCGACGGCAACGCCGCTGCCTGTGATGCCTATGCAGAGTTTATGGCTCTCGAAGCGTCTCTGGAGCAGCGATACGCCAAGACACAACTCGATCAAGAACTGCTCGATCACCAATCGGAGATCGATTCTCAGCTCTCCTCTCGTGCTGAATCGCATGACAGCAGCAGCGAGAGCGTCTCATCTCACGCTACTAGCCTCGCGGTGGAAAGTGCTTCAAGAGAGAAAGCCGTGGGATCCTCGACCGGCAGGGCTCGCGGGCACGGCAAGTCCTCCCCTACTCTCCGTCCAATTATTGCACAAGCAAGTTCGCGCTGGAGAATGTTATCCGCTTTGGCGGCTTCGATTGCTCTGTTGGCTATGGCCTGGTCACTTCGCGGTGAGAAGTTTGCTTCCGTGGTTGCTGTTGAAGATGCTGCTTGGGGAGATGCCGATAGCCTCTCGATTGGCGACCAGCTTGGCGACTCATGGATCGATCTTCGTGAAGGTACGGTCAAGCTTGCTTTCCAAGACAAGTCGCTCGTTTCTTTGCGTGGACCCATACGCTTCCGGGTTGTCTCAGGATCCGAAGGGTATCTGGAATCTGGAAGCTTGACGGCCCATGTCCCTCCCGAAGCTATCGGCTTCCGGGTTGCCTGCGACGACCTATCGGTCATCGATCTGGGAACTGGTTTTGAGCTCAGTACTGACGAATCGAGCGCTACGAGAGTACGCGTTTTAGAAGGTCGCGTGCGGGTTGAATCGAACGCTGAAGAGTCGGCCGTTGAACTTGCGGCAGGAGAACTCGCGACGTATGACCCCAACGAGCCGGAGAACGAAAAGCTCAAGCTTTCTAAGGCCACTTCGCTAGTTCCCAAAACGCGCGGGGCTCTTTCCTATCAGGCCGAGCACCCTGCTTCGCTCGGGTACCGGGCTTATACCGATGACGAAAAAGTAAACGTTTTCCTCGAGCGTTCCTATTTCAGTCTACCCTGCGAAGTACGCGTCAATCACACACGGCCCGGCAGCTACACTTCGCTGGACGTGCCGCGTTCCGTTCTAAACCCAGGGAAGCGCGTCCATGTCTACCTGATTCACTTCTCACCGAAGTCAGGCAGGCGTTTTATCAGCGGAAGTGTCACTTTTCCTGGCAAGATCTTGGGCGTGATCGGGGATACCGATATGCTGAATGCCACGAATTCCGTCCTTGGAACTGACTGGACGCTGCAGTGCCGTCATGCGGAGCGTGGAATCGAATCAACTCCCGATCCGAACTCTGACACTGTCAATGTTAGCTCCGACATGCGTAGGCTTTCGCTGAAACTCCGCACCGAGTCCCTCGACCAGATTCGTGTCTTGGTCGAGCCTGAGCTGTAGCATTCGAAATTGAACTTATCGCGAGTGATTGCCGACGAATGCCCGTGAATAATGCTTCTTTCTGGAAACACTCCCTCGCTGTTCTCGCTTGCTCTCTATTCCTCGCTATAAGCTCGCACAAGTTGTCGCTAGCGGTTGAACAGAACTCAGCCGTCCAGTGGGTCCGCCCTGCGAACGTCCGGTGGAAGTCTGAGGGTGAAGGCCTTACAAAGACGGCTGCACCGAACCAATGGTTTTGCTTCCGCAACGTTATCACGCTTCCTGCCGAGCCTAAAGACGGCACAGCAAAGATCGCCTGCGATTCAAAATACTGGTTGTGGATCAACGGCAAGCTCGTCGTATTTGAAGGCCAGCTCAAGCGAGGCCCCACTCCTACGGATACCTATTACGACTTTGTTGATCTCAAACCCCATTTGCAAGTTGGCGAAAATACGGTCGCCGTGCTTGTTTGGTATTTCGGCAAGCAGGGGTTTTCACATCGCGATAGCGGGTCTCCCGGCTTGCTATTTGAGATTGTTGGCGGCCGGGAAGCACAGATCGATAGTTCACAATGGAAGGCAATTCCTCATCCGGCTTATGGAGACTCTGGGAATCCGAAACCTAATTACCGCCTTCCTGAATCCAACATCGTCTTCGACGCCCGTGATGATCTCGTTGACTGGCAGTTGCCTGGGTTCGATGACACAAACTGGCCCGCGGCGATCGAAGTGGGGGTGCCCGGAACAGAACCCTGGAATAAGTTAATCAAACGTCCCCTGCCCTTGTGGAAGGATTATGGCCTGCGTGACTACTTGGGCGAGCTATCTTTCCCTCTTATCTCAGACGGATCGCCAATCGTTTGCAAATTACCCTACAACGCTCAGGTGACTCCCTACCTCAAGGTCGAAGCAGAGCCCGGTTTGCAAATCGGGATCCAAACCGACAACTATCGAGGCGGCAGCGAACCGAACGTTCGCGCCGAGTACATCACTCGCGAGGGCGTCCAAGAGTTTGAATCCCTAGGCTGGATTAGCGGGCATGAAGTTCGCTACTCCATCCCTGAGGGAGTGAAGGTCTTGTCACTCAAGTATCGCGAAACGGGCTACGACACAGAGTTCACTGGAAGCTTCCAATGCGATGATCCCGACTTAAACACGCTTTGGCAAAAAGCGCAAAGAACTCTCTACGTCACCATGCGCGATACGTACATGGACTGCCCCGATCGCGAGCGTGCCCAGTGGTGGGGCGACGAAGTGATCGAGCTCGAGGAAGCCTTCTACGCACTCGATCCGCAAAGTCATCACTTAGCCAGAAAGGGTATCCTGGAACTCGCCCGCTGGCAAAAACCGGGTGGGCAGCTTTACTCCCCGGTTCCCGCGGGTAACTGGGACAAAGAACTTCCCACGCAAATGCTCGCCAGTGTCGGAGAGTACGGCTTCTGGAACTACTACTGGCATACCGGCGATCAGCAAACCATCAAGCTCGCTTACCCGGCTGTCAAAGGCTACCTCGAGCTCTGGCAAGTCGATGACCAAGGGCTAGTCGTCCCACGCAAAGGCGACTGGACGTGGGGTGACTGGGGCGAGAACAAAGATATGCCACTGCTATTCAATGGCTGGTATTCCTTGGCACTCGAAGGCTACGCCAAGATGTCCGACCTGTTGGGCGAACACGACGAAGCCAACAAAGCGCGTTCTCGCAGGGCCGCATTGCACGACAGCTTCAACCGCACTTACTGGAATGGCGAAGCCTATCGCTCGCCCGGCTACCAAGGCGAAACCGACGAACGGGGGCATGCACTCGCGGTCCTCGCGGGGATCGCCGAGCCTACGAAGTACCCCGCGATTCGCGAAGTGTTCGCCACCCAAGAGCACGCTAGCCCCTACATGGAAAAGTACGTACTCGAAGCCATGTATAAAATGGACCTTCCCGAACAGGCACGCACGCGAATGAAGCGTCGCTACCGTGCGATGATTGATAGCCCGCTGACAACGTTGTGGGAAGGTTGGGGGATCGGCAGCCAAGGATTCGGCGGCGGCACCTACAACCATGCGTGGAGCGGAGGGCCGCTGACGCTGATGTCAAAGTACGTCGCCGGAATCGCACCAATCGAACTGGGTTACAAGCGCTTCGCTGTCCGCCCAAACCTGGGCGAGCTCTCCCAAGTGGAAGCAACGGTTGATTCCGTGGCTGGAAAGATCGAATTAACCATCGAGCGAACTGACAAACGCATGTCGATCGCCATCACCGTACCCGAAGGCAGCACCGCCGAAGTGACTCTTCCCGCCGACTATTCAGAACTCACGTCCGTAGTCCGAGTCCTGCAAGATCGGGAAATGGCAGTGCAGCCGGTAGACCTAGCCGACGAAGCAACGGACTCCGAAACCATCACGCTGTTCCCTGGGAAATGGAAACTAGTCGCGTCGACTGGTGCTTAGGCTAAGACATCAGTAACAACACTTCCATGCACGTTTGTCAGCCGCCGCTCCAGCCCGTTGTGATAGAACGTCAGTCGCTCGTGGTCGAGGCCCATCAAGTGAAGGATGGTTGCGTTGAAGTCGTAGACCGTGGTTTCATTCGTGGCTGCCTTGAAACCAAACTCGTCGCTCTCTCCGAAACTGAACCCACGTTTGACGCCTGCACCAGTGAGAAAGCAGGTAAAGGCGTCCGGATTGTGATCGCGTCCTGTCCCATTAGCTTGTAAGAAAGGCATTCGACCGAACTCAGTTGCCCAGACGACGAGGGTGTTTTCCAGCATCCCACGTTGCTTAAGGTCTGCGATCAGCGCTGCCGTCGGCTGGTCCATGATCTCCGCCTGCATGGCATGCGTTTTCAGGATGTTTGCGTGCGAATCCCAGTTTGTGATGCCATTTCCGCCCGAGGGATCGCTACCATTGAAGAGCTGAACGACCCGTACGCCTTGTTCCAACAATCGTCGAGCGAGAATGCAATTGCGGGCGTAGTGGCCACGTAACTCGCTTCCACCATCGACCCCATAAGCTTTCAATGTGGCCTGCGTTTCGCCCGAGAGGTCCATTACTTTGGGAACGGATGTTTGCATCTTGCCGGCCAGTTCATAGCTGGCAATGCGACCGGCAAGGTTGGCGTCATCGGGATACTGCTGGAGATGCCGAGCGTTTAGCCTTTGGAGCAGTTCGACGGTCTTGCGATCTTCCTGAGCAGACAGGGTCGTCGGGCGGTGAAGATTGTTCGGCGGATGCTTGGCACTGAAATCCGCTGCTTGAAAAGCCGCGGGTAGGAAGCCATTGCCAAAATTGTTTTTACCACTGCGAGCCATGCCCCGTGGGTCGTTGATTGCCACGAATGCGGGAAGTTCCTGATTCTCGGTTCCCAGTGCATAGGTCACCCAGGCACCAAACGACGGGAAGCCCTCCATCGTAAAGCCGGTGTTCATAAAGTTCTCACCCTGTGGGTGAGCGCTCGTCTGCGTGGTCAATGCATGAAAGAAGCAGAAATCGTCAACTTGTTTGGCGAGGTGAGGCAGCAAGTCAGAAACCATCTTGCCGGTTTCGCCACGGGGAGAAAAGTTCCAGAAGGGTTTAGCGATGTTGCCTGAAGGTCCTTCAAAAGTTACGGCAGGAATACCGGGAGGTTTTTGGCCGTGATACTTGGCGAGCGCAGGCTTGTAGTCAAACGTATCAATGTGACTCACAGCCCCTGGGCAGTAGATCACCAGAACTTGCTTGGCAGGCATTGGGAAGTGAGGATCGCGCCGCGCATAGGGACGACGAGAATTGATGTTGGGCCGTATCGGTGCTTTCTCGCCAACACCACCTTTGTCGCTTGCCAACAAACCGTCGGCATCAAGCATGCTTGCCAGTGCTAAACCAGCCGTCGAAAGACCAGCTGTGCCGAGGAAACCGCGGCGATCTAGCAACTGCATGCCACGTGTCGAGAGGCGTTCAGGATTAGTCATGGCATTGGTTAGGGAAGAAAGGCGAATTCGTTGGAATTGATCAAGGCTCGACAGACAAGCGACAGATGATCCTCCCCTGCGAGCTTCATCGCCTCCTGGCGTTCCGGCTCGCTTGGATTGCGACCAAGTAGTAGTTGAAAACAACGATCGAGAGCCGCCGTCGTCTCTCCATCGGTCTCTTTGAGAGCACGTTCAGCTATCCGCTTCGATTGGTCGAGCACCAGATCGCTGTTCATCAGGTTGAGCGCCTGCAAAGGAGTCGTTGAGACGGGTCGTTTGGCTCTCACTTGGCCGCAATCGGGAAAATCGAACGCCGTAAATATCTGATCGTCAACTCGCCGCATTCGTTCTTGGTAAATCATGCGACGCCAGGTGTGCGGGCCGTGATTGTCAGTGACCTCCCACTGAGCGTACATTTTTTTCACGTTATGTATGCGGAAGCTACGACCCCCAAGGCTTCGATCGAGAACGCCAGAAGCCTGCAGGATCGAGTCGCGAATCACTTCAGCCTCGACACGCTTCGGTGGGAAACGCCACAGCAGCGTCGAGTCAGCATCCTTTTTGATTCCCGCTTTGCGAGGCAAGCTCGCCTGACGGAACGCCTGCGAAGTAACCATGAGACTAATTAAATGCTTCATGCTCCAAGGACGGCCATCGATTCCGTCCGCTGTAGTCGTCGGTTGGACGAGCTCTGCCGCTAACCAATCCAGCAGTTCGGGGTGGGTCGGGGGCGTTCCTGCGGCACCGAAGTCGCTGGTTGTTTTTACGATTCCTTGTCCGAACACATGGTGCCAAAGTCGATTGGCCGCAACTCGCGACGTCAGCGGATGCTGGGGGTCGGTAAGCCAATCGGCGAAAGCGACACGCCGATCGGACCCCAGAGCGTAAGCATCGACTTCTAGTTTCCCATCAAGTTCACTCAAACCAGCCGGATAGACTTCATTCCGGGGATTCTCTGGGCTGCCACGGCCAAGTACATAGGTCTTCGCCGGCTCAATGAAACGAGACACGAAACTACGCTTCGGACCCTGCTCGATTTGGGCGTGGATTAGCTGCTGGAGCTCTTTGAGCAACTTCTGTCGCGGTGAATGCTCCCGATTGAGTTCATGATAGTCATCCGTGGCGACGACCTTCCGCCAGTTTCCTTCTTGATCCCTTACCTCAACGCGATACTTGCCGAAATTCAACGCGTTTAGGTTATGGAGATAGTCCGTGTCGAAGAAGTTTCTACGATTCGTGCTGAGACGAATCCGCTTGACTTGCTCTTCACCATTGAACTCGAACTGAACCCAAGGTTCCGCCAATTTGCCTTTGTCGGATCTGACAATCCAACTATCGTTGCCGTACTTGCCGTCATTGATTCGCGTGACGGGGTACCTAGCCGCGGGGCCATCTTCTGAAGAGGTCACGACGGTACCGTGTGAAGTCAAAGCCAGATTCTTACCGCGTGAGTCACCAAAGATTTCTAACTCGTCAATCCGAACCGTCTTATTCTTGAACGATACGCGTATGGCGTCCGTCGAGACGCTTGGGAATCGGATTTCTTTGAAACCAACCCAGTCTTCTTCCCAAGGGCCCATTTGACTGAGGTGGTTCCGTTTAATCCGCATCAAGCGACTCAGCTCTTTGCCGCGCAACTTGCTGGGATGAGACGCTCCTAATTCCGGAACGCGGCTGCCAAACTCAATGTCCTGAAATACCGCAGAGAGCGAGTAGTAGTCCGTGATCGAAATGGGGTCGAATTTGTGGTTGTGACATCGTGCGCAACCGATCGTCAGACCAAGCGCGGACGCTCCCACGGTCTGGAGGATTTCATCCATCCGATCCGCCCGTGCTTGGCGGCGTGCGGAAGGTTCTTGGCCGACAGTCGCTAGTGGCACGTGGGGGCCGGCAACCAAATACCCTGTGGCGTCCCCTTGCTCAAGAGCGTCCCCAGCAATTTGCTCGCGTAGGAACTGATCGTACGGTTTATCCTCATTAAATGCCCGGATGACATAGTCACGGTAGATCCAGGCATTCTTGCGATACATGTTACTTTCGCTGCCGTTGGTTTCTGCCCAACGGATGACATCAAGCCAATGTTGCGTCCACCGTTCTCCGAAGTGTGGCGAGTTGAGGAGCCGCTCGACAAGTTCGAGATAGGCTTCTTCAGGATTGGCGCTAGACAGCTTAAGGAACTTCTCTGTCTCTTCAGGAGTTGGAGCAAGGCCAGTCAGCACAATCGATGCACGGCGTATCAGTGCGCGTGGTTCAGCTGGCTCCGAATAACTTAAACCTTCCTTCGCAAGTCGCTCGCTCAAAAAAGCGTCAATTGGATTCGGATAGGTTGTTTGCCCTTCAGCCTTCTTCGGTACCGCGGGGCGAACGACAGGTTGGAACGACCAGTGGTCGGACTTTTCTCGCTTGACGGCTTCCATTTGCCCCGGCCAGACAGCTCCCTCACGGATCCAGCGAGTCAGCAATTCGATTTCTTCCTCGGGCAGCTTATCGTCGTCAGGGGGCATCTCCATGTCGGGGTCAACATGGTTAATCAACTCAATGAGATAACTCTTCTCCGGCTCGCCGGGAACGATGGCTGCTAATCCCGAATCCCCGCCGGTGAGCATGTTGACGCGGCGATCCAAGCGAAGGCCCGACTCCTGCTCATCCTCACCGTGGCAGTACCAGCAGCGCGTTTCCAAAATCGGTGCTATGTCGGTCAGGAAATCGACTTCTTCGGCGGCTGACCTTACTCTGGGTGCGAGTAGCGCACCCGTGATCAGCAAAAAAAGACACGAAGCTTTGGAGACAGTCGATTTCATGATTGAATGCTCGGTTCTCAAGCCCCCTAAAGAGCTGCTTTCCAACCAGCCGCAAACTGTTCTTGTAGTTTACCAACGAGTTCAGGGTTTTCTTTCGCGATATTTCTTGTTTCTGACGGATCGGCTTCGTGGTCGTAAAGCTCGACGAACACCGGTTCGCTCTCAGCGTCGCGAATATCTTTCCAAAGCACCAGGCGATACTGATCGGTGCGCATCGCGTAACCCATCAGGTGGTTCTCAAAGAGATCGCGGTCCCACTTGTCGCCCATCTGCTGGATGATTCGCCCCTCAACTTCTTCAATCAACGGTCCGAAAAACGTTTCTCTCATGCCGCGGGAGAGCGGGTTGGCAGCCCATTCGCGGAGGGCCGGGTTGGGGAATTGGCTGAACGCAGCTTTCTTCCACGGCTTATTTGGCTCATCTAGCAGCGGCGCGAAGCTATGCCCTTCGACGTGTTCAGGAATCGGCAGATCGGCCAGCTCACACAATGTCGGATACATGTCTACCAATTCGACGAGAGCTTCGGTCGTGGCTCCGCGGGTGCCCATCTCAGGCGTCCAAATCATCAAAGGTACTCGGGTCGCGATTTCGTAGTTGGTCGCCTTGCCCCACACGCCCATGTCGCCAAGGTGCCAGCCGTGATCGCCCCAGACGATGATGATGGTGTTGTCTCGCAAGCCTTCCTCTTCGAGCGCCTCGATCATCCGGCCCACTTGGGCATCGACGTAACTGACACAGGCAAGGTAGGCGTGCATCAAAGTATCCGCGAGCTCGCCTTCAATCGGCCCACTCTTGGGAATCCCATGACGTACGCGCAACTCGAAGGAAGCATGTAAGCCTGTTTCCGCCCCATTCGCGGGCGCCTCGTCATGCGTTGCCTGCGGCAGTTTAATGTTGTCGTAGAGTTTCCAATACTTCTCAGGAGCAATGAAGTTTAGATGCGGCTTGTAAAAGCCCAGTCCTAAGAAAAATGGCTTGTCGGGGTTCTTGGCCATTTCTTTCATCGTGGCGATCGCAAGATCGGTGTTGTACCCATCGCGATAGCGTTGATCAGGAACGTCTGCTCGCTCATAGGCGGGGCCTTGAACCAGTCCTGTCTTGCCGATGCCTTCGCCATATTTTGCCTCAAGAAGCTCGTTGTTCTTGCGAACGATTGCCTGATTCTCAGGCAGTGCGAATCCTCCGATGGGTCGCTTGAAACTCACTTTGTCGTAAGCCGGTTTGCGACTCCAGGAGCGTTCGAGGTCAGCGAAGGCGGGCTTGTGAAAAATCTTTCCGCAGTGTGCCGCTTCATAGCCGTGCGCGATGAAGTGTTGCGACAGCGTAACGATGTCTGGATTGTTGTCGCGGAAGTAGACCGAGTTTTCGATCACGCCAATCGTATCCGGCCGCGCCCCGGTCATAAGACTTGCTCGCGAGGGACTGCAGATCGCCTCCTGGCAGTACGCCCGATTGAAAAGCAAACCGTCCTTGGCCAGTTTGTCGAGATTCGGCGAGATGGCTACCTTCGAACCATAGCAGCCCAACTCAGGACGCAGATCATCAACGGCGATGAAGAGGATGTTCGGCTTCTTCGCGAAGCAAGGGCTTGCGATCAAGAGGAGTAGAAACAGCGAAGCGAATCGCTTCATGATCGGTGATCTATTGTTCATATTTGCAAGTCAATCGAGAATCGAGGCTCACCAAAGGACCGGCATGAAGACCGTCATCTCGGCGGTGCCCCGATTGCTCCACGTGTAATAGGGGACGAATTGTGTCTCATAGGACTTCCAGCTAGGTTGCTGGACAACACGGTACATGCCTTCAGCACCATCGGTGCGAAGCCGCACCTCACCCTTGATGATGGTAACTCCGTCCAACAGGTCGGGCATATGTTGAGCTTCTAGTTGTGCGTTACGATCAAGGTAAACATCCAACACCTTGGCGTCCGCGGGCAGGTCAGGCGATTCAATGCAGTAGACGAGCGGGCCGCGTTTGATAGCGACTTGGTTACGCACCTCTTCGATCCGCGGGTGCCCTTCAACGAGCTGAATGTCCATCGGGAACAAGAGCGTGACGACATCGCCGGCTTTCCAGGCGCGTTCAATTACAGCGAATGTTCTGGGCACGACTTTCGTTGGAGCAGGCTCGCCATTGATTTGAAGTTCTGTCCCAAGAGCCCAATCTGGGATGCGAAGTAAAAGCTGGAACGGTTCCGCCTTGCACTCACGAATCGTGATCTTTACCGATCCCTTCCATGGGTACTCGGTTTCTTGTTCGAGACTGAACGGTGATCCATCCTGCAGTGTTGTGTCGAGCTGGTTCCCGCCGTACAGATTCACGGCAATCCCGTTCTCTGAAAAGCTGTAGGCCCATCCGGATGCTTTCGCGATCGTCCTCACCAAGTTGGGTGGGCAGCAGAAACATTCGATGTACGGTTCGCGGTCGGCAGACTCCGTGCAGTCACGATGGTCCTGATACTCACGTTGGCCATGATTCATGCGAAGCGGATTTGCGTAGAAGTAATGCTTTCCGTCGGTGCTGATTCCGACCAGTGCGCTGTTGTAGAGAACGAGTTCGACAACATCTGCGTACTTCGATTCGCCCTTGATGCCAAGCAATCGCCAGTTGAACATCGCGTTGGCAATGTTCGCGCACGTTTCGTTGTACGCCGTGGAGTTGGGCATCAGGTATTCTTCAAGGAACCCTTCCTCGATTTTGTCGCGGCGTGTTGATGCTCCGAAGTGAGCCTGGCCAACGGCACCGGTCACATACGTCTTTTTCGCGACGTTGTTCCAAAGCCGATCGAGAGCGTCGATCAAGGCATGCTCGCCTGTCTCGGCATAGACATCCGCGGCACCAGCGTAGTAGTACATCGCCAGCACGGCGTGCCCAACCGCTTCGCTTTCTTCACGCAGGGCGACACGCTCTTGGACCATGTCACCGATGGGGTAACCCTCGGTCGTCGAGTCTTCAACGACTTCAGATTTCCCACGGTTGTTGATGAAGATTTCCGCGAGCTCCAGGTAGCGCTTGTCGCCAGTCGTGCGATACAGCTCCGCAAGCCCCATGATCTGTGACTGGTTGAAACCGAATCGTGCGAGATGCTTGGGTCGGGGCTGAAACAGGCTGTACAGCAAATTCGCGTTCTTGACGGCTACCTCAAGGAAGTTCGTCTTGCCGGTCAGACGATGATGGATCGACGCGCTCGTGTAGAGATGCCCGCAGTTGTACATCTCGTGGTACTTGCGATTCGAGAAGTGAGGAATCCCATCGATCTGAATATTCGTGTGGAGATACCCATTCGCTTCCTGCGCTTTGCCGATAATGTCGATTGCTTCGTCGAGATCGCTCAAGATTGCTTCATTACGATTGATGGCATAAACGTAGGTGGCGGCTTCCATCCATTTGAAAAAGTCGCCATCGTGCCAGGCGAATCCCTGGTGCTTCCCCTTCATCAAACCGGCTGCGATTTTGAAATTGTTTAAGCCGTGCCCAGTATCGCCTTTCAGGAGCGAGCCCATGTAAGGCACCATCACTTCTTCGCACAAGCGGAACTTCTCCGCCCAGAAACCGTCCGTCCAACGGCAATCGCCAAAGTTGATACCGCGGAGCCGAACGTGTGGGCTCTCAGAAGTAGCGGTGATCGCGCGGCGATGAGCGGTTGCCGTTCGTGTCATGGTTTGGTTACTCCGACTTCCCTCGCAACACCACAATCACTCGCACCTTTATCCCTGTGGTGACAGCTTGGCCTGGATTTCTTCGATGGACATGTTTTTTGTTTCGACAAGCTTGAAGGCCATGATGACCAGCCCGATCGCAACCGTAGCGGCGTAGAAAAGCAGGATCGAACTCATCCCCCAATTCTCAAGCTGCCAGGGAAAAAACTTTTGAATCAGCCAGCTCGTGAGGCTGGTGATTATCGTAAAGAATGGAATCGCGATGCCCCGCACCGATGCCGGAAAGATCTCAGAGAACAGCACCCACATCACGGGGCCAACCGAAAAGTGAAACGCAGCGATAAAACTCAGGATACAGACTAAGACAAGAGTCGCGTCTATCCTTGCAGCTTTTTCTAAGAGCAGGCCTTGATGGTCGGCCGCTTCGTCTTTTCCAAGTGCTTCCTTGATAGCCATTTTGAAGGCGATGTCACTTTCAAACTCTTCGCCCGCCAAAGAGCGTAGCTTCTCGGCGTCCGGTGTATTCTTTTCTTCTTCATTGTCGTCGTCAGCGGTCTCTGTCTTCGTGACTTCCTCAATCGCTTCCGAAGTCAGCACGTAACGAGCATTGTGAAACGCGTAGGCACCCAGTCCGAGACTGGCAATAATCCAAACCATCCCCCAAATGATCATCGGACGACGACCCAGCTTGTCCACCAGCAGCAATCCCAGCACCGTGAAAAGTAGACCAGTAAGTCCAAGCCATACGGCTGATTGAAACGCTGCGTTCTCACCAATACCCAACTGCTTGAATACCGTTTGCGCGTAGAACAGGACCGCATTGATGCCGGTTGATTGCTGAGCGATGGCCAACGTCAACGCAATGATGAAGGTCAGCCGCATGCGACTACTAAACAGTTCATTCAATTGCGAGGAGATGCTCCGATCGTCGGAACTTTTCTCCAGGCTCTCTCTCAGCTCGGCAACATGTGGAGCGATCTCTTCTTCGGGAAGGACTTTGCTGAGCGTACGAATGGTGTCTTCTGATCGATCCTTCAAGGCATACCAGTACGGGCTTTCAGGGATGAGGAAAAGCAGTCCTAGCCATAGCATTGCAAAGGGGATTTCCGAGCCCAGCATCCAACGCCAAGTGTTCTCGTTAATGCCCCACTCCTGCACCCAAGCGGCACCCGAGCCAGCCCAGTGTTTGATGATGTAGTTGACAAAATAAGCCCCAGAAAGGCCGATGACGATATTAATCTGCGTCATCGAAACGAGCTTCCCCCGCCACTTAGGCGGGGCGATCTCACCGATGTACATTGACGCCAGCGAGATCGAACTAAAAGCCAGCCCTCCCAGAAACCGCGCCCAGTAGAGGGCCGTCGCACTTGGGGCAAACGCCGAGGTAATGGCCGAAACGAGATAAAGCATCGCAACGATGATGATCGTCCACTTTCGTCCCAGCCGGTCGGCGAAGAAACCGGCAAACGGCAGTGCGACCAACACTCCTAGAGCAGGTGCGGCAACAATGGAGCCTCGTTGGATTGAGTCGAGCGCAAACTCCTTGCCGATCAACTCCTCCGCTCCTGAGATCAACGCCGCGTCGAGGCCAAAGATCAGCCCCCCCATGGCGACGATCGTCGCGTATAGAAAAGCGTTTGCCGTGTGGTTGTTCATCTGGTTTTCTCGAGGGACAAGTCGTCGATATACAAGGCCTTTCCATTGCCGGAAGTATCCCGGGGTTGCACAACAACTCGAATACGATCCTTGGAGCCCGAAGCAGCTTGTCGACGGAATGACTGTTTAACCCTGACCCATTTGCCTCGCTCAACACGTGACAGATCGAACGGCTTCAGTTCCAGCCAAGGCTCTTCAAGCACGATGTTTACCTGTGAAACATCGCAATCAGGTTCAAGCCACACTTTCATCGACAGCTCATAGTCGCCCGGCCCTAGCTTTGAAGAACTGAACGGTGCAAAGGCCGTAACTTTCTCTGAAAGTGGGTTTTCGTTTGCAAACTTCAACGACTTGTTGCCGCTGGCTGCTTTCTCATCAACGATCGTCAGATGTTTTCTGGACTCCTCGGTCATCCACCAGTCTTGAGTCTTATCCTCCAAGACAAAAGGGCCTTCAAAACTCAATGAGAGGCTCGAGGAAAGGTTTTTCTGCCAAATGCGGATGTACTCAATCTCAAAGTCGACAGGCAAATCATCTTTCACGGGAATGCCGTGCCAAGGAAAGGTTTCCGAATCGACCCAAACCCAAAGCGGCTTGGTGATGACCCAATTCTCTTCGCCCACATCTTTTCGCAAGACGGTCCTCACGAGCTTGCCGTCGGCATGAAACTTCAAATAGTTTTCATCCCACTCAATTCCATAGACATGAAAGTCATCGGCCACTTTCCAATCAAGCTGTAACCGATCGGTCCAAGTGGTTTTGCCTTTCCCCTCGGGTGACCAGTCGTGGATCGAAGACCACAGCTCTCGCGGCAGATGCTTCTTATGAGTTTGAGCAGGACGGGCGAGGAATTCAAAGACGTCCAGCTCGACTCCGTTGCCGGTCATCCAAAAGGAACTGGTTACCGACGCATCGGCTGCTTTGCATTTGATCTCCATGTAGCCATAGAGAAACTGCTGCTTGCTGATGACCGCTGCCGTGGTGATGTTTTCGAAGCGACGCCCTTCGGGCACTTTCTTGTCGGACTTATCGATCTTCTTTGAGAAAGCGAAATCTGGATCCCAGCGGGCCTCCAACTTCAACTTGCCATCTTCGACCCTGACATTGTCGGTGGAGAATTGCGAGGGGGCACGTCCAATGAAGTTCGAGCGGTACTCGCCATTGGTTCCTTGAATGTGCCACTTTTTGGTGTCGAGCTTCCCTGCTTCGAACTCGTCGCTGACCAATTCGTTAAGTTTCCAGCCACCTTCATTTGCAGCATCCGCCAGAGGGACAACAGCTCCTTGATCCGCTGCGGGAAGCAGGCTGCTACTGCTAAACCAACTAAGCAGCGTCAGTAAGAGAAGTGAGCTTCGCTTGCTCATTATGTACCTGCCTTTTCGTTCTTTTGAATCGAAATATCATCGAGGTAGAGCAAGCCAATCGTCTCGCTAGAGTCTCCGTCCACAACGGTCATTTCAAGTTGCTCAGCTTCAGTCGTATCTGCTGTAAGCGATAGTGGAAACTTGAGCGTGACCCACTTTGCTTCCTCGACTGTGTCGAGATCGAGTGGCGGCAAATCAATGTTTGCGTCTTTCAACGAAACCTGCAGTTCTGCCAGATTGCTATGCAGCTTCATCCACACCTTTATGGAGAGTGTGTACTCGCCTGCCTTCAGGTTCATCGAACCGGGTGGCGACAAGGCCGTCGCTTGGGCGCCCTGTACGTCATCCTCGTGAGCAAACCTGAGACTCTTGGTGCCCGAAGCGGCATGCTCGTTCCGCACGATCGACAAGTATTTGGAACTCTCGAGATCAATCTGCCAGAACTGCTGGTAGTCGTTGTTGCGAGAGCTCTCCGGGACGAGATTCAAAGGGCGAGTTTCCTCTTGAAACAAGATCGGTCCCTCAAAGCCAAACAGTGTCCGGTCAAGCAGGTTCGTCCGGGGCTTTTGCCAGACTCGCAGGTAGTCGATCTCGTAATCAACGGGCAACTGCTTTTCGTCCGGCAAGCCTAGCCAAACGAATATTTCTGAATCGAACCAAACCTCCAAGGGATTCGTCAGGACCCAATTGTCGCCTTCCTTCTCCTGCGTCGTCTCATACATGAGTTTTCCATCGACAAAGCACTTCAAGTAGTCTTCGCCCCACTCACATCCATAGATGTGAAAGTCGTCAGCGACGCGGAAGGGAAGCTTCTGTTTGGTGCCAAACTTACGCGTCGGACGGATACCCGGCGGCGACCAATCGTGGACGGACAATTTGAGAGTATCTTCGCGGATATCTCCCTGAATCTTTGGCTTTCCCATTTGCTCATAGACATCGAGTTCCGACTCGTACCCGATGCACCAAAAGGAGCTGGTCATCGCCGCATTTCCGGCTTTGGTGCGGGCCTCCATGTAGCCGTTGAGGAATCGCTTCCTTGTGATCACACCAGCGGTGGTGACGGGAATCGTCTTTACATTGTGAATGGCGTAGTCGTTGCCTTCGTGTCCCTCTCCTCTCGCAAATGGGAAGTCGGGCTCCCATTGCGAGCGTAGTTTTAGCTTTCCGTCTTCAACGCGAACATTGTGCGGAGCGAACTGCGAAGGAGCACGCCCTTTCCAGATGTAGTACTTGTCGTTCTTTCCTTGAACAAACCATTTGGACTCGTCGATCTCCGTGCCTTCAAACTCGTCACTGATGTCGGTGCGAAGTACCCAGCCCCCTAGATTCTGAGGGTCAGATACGGGAGAGGATTGATGCTCCTCGGCCATTGAATGACTGCCAACTAGCCCAAGGCCAGCAACAATGCCAAAGGGCATCAGTAACTTGAATCGAATAGTTGGTGATTTGAAGTTCATTTCAAAAGGTTCTGCTAAGTGTGGAATCTATTCGAGGCGAAAAGTGTGCTCGTAATTTGGCATTCCGGTTTTTGCCCACTCCTGCCGTGCTTCGGTGGCGTGGAACCAAAGCGGATCCGGGAGGGTGCGGCTCCAGGTCCTCGCTTCGGCGACGAGTTCCTTAAGCAGCTCGGGGTGCTTGCCGCTGAGGTCCTGCTGCTCGCTGATGTCGTTGTCGAGGTTATGGAGTTTCCACTTCTGGTTGAAAGCTCGGCAAGCCTTCCACTGGTCGCGACGGACCGCTACATCGCTGTAGCCATTTCGATGTCTTAACGCGATGATGCTCTCGCCGGGGCGGACGCTCTCGCCCGCTTTCAGTGCTGGCCAAAGGTCCTTGCCATCGAGATTCTTCCTGGCAGGGATCTCCGCCGTCGCGAGATTCGCGAACGTGGGATAAAAGTCGAGCGCCGTCACCGGATGCTTGTAATTCTGGCCAGCAGCAACTTGCGAAGGCCAATGGAAGAACATTGGGACACGGAAGCCACCTTCGTAGGAATCTCCTTTACCTCCTTTAAGCGGACGATTGGTGCCACCAAGGCTCAGCTTGCCGCCATTGTCGCTGAGGAACACGACCAGCGTGTTCTCGAACTGCTCGGTCTCCCTTAGTGCTTCTGCCAGGCGGCCCACGCCGCGATCGACCGCTGCGACCATGCCTGCGTAGGTTCGCCGCTTTTCGTCGGCAATGTCAGCGTAGGGAGCCATGTCTTCCTCTTTCGCCTGCAACGGAGAATGCGGAGCGTTGTAAGCCAAGTACAAAAAGAAAGGCTGATCTTTCGTCGCCGCGAGCTTCACGAAGTTGACGGCTTCGCGCGAAAGGGCGTCAGTGATGTACTCCTGCTCGTCGACCTCCTGTCCATTGTGTTCCAGCGGATGGAGGTAGTCGTTGATGTACTTGTTCCCAGCCTTAAGTTGCCTCCGGTATGCCGGTTTGAATCGGCTGGGAAAATAATCGTGTCCTCCGCCAAGGAACCCATAGTATTCGTCAAAGCCGCGCTGGTTGGGGTGGTACTCAGGCATCACCCCCATGTGCCATTTCCCCACAGCACCGGTGAAGTACCCGGCCTCTTGCAAGACACGACTGATGAGCTTTTCACGAACATCAATCCCTTGTCGGTAATCCGCATCAGTGCCCTTACCATTCCCTGGAAGGTTATACGGTGCACCGAACTCATGAGGATAACGTCCCGTCATCATTCCCATACGGCTTGGACCACAAAATGGGTGAGCCACGTATGCGGATGTGAAAACTGTTCCGTTATTTGCTAATTCGTCGAGCTTGGGAGTTCTGATATCGGTCGAACCATTGAACCCCACATCGGAATAGCCCAAGTCGTCGCACATGATGACGACGATGTTAGGTCGCTCTGCCCAAGCAGGTGAGCTTGAAATCAAGAGACAGATAGTGAATAGCGGTCTCATCGTTGTCCTTTTCAGTAATCAGCTTTGGGAGGAGAACGAAACTCATCCATACGGCGTGCCGACCAAGCTTCAGCGGCTGGAGTCAGCATGAAGAGGGGACGTTGTAGCTCAGATTCCCAAGAGAACTGTTTCCTGAAGAGTTCCTTGACCAGATCCCGCTTCTCGGTAGCCAAATCGTTCTGCTCGCCTGGATCGTCCGCGAGGTTAAATAACTCTGCGGGGCGATCGGGATAGCGCAGCAACTTCCAATCCCCATCGCGGATGGCGGCGCGAGTCTCCATCTTCCAATGCAAGGTCTGATGCGGGACGCCATCCTCCTCTCCCTTCAAATAGGGAACGATATCCACTCCATCGAGCCCCTCAGCCTGAGCGGGATCGCCGCCCCCAGCTTTGATGAATGTCGGCAGCAAATCGAGAGTGATGAGAGGCTTCGAGTAGGTTTCCCCCGCAGGCAGTTTACCTGGCCACACAACAATTGCCGGCACACGGATGCCACCCTCGAGCTGTGTTCCTTTGACACCGCTCAGCGGATAATTGCTCGAACCATTCCGATCCATTGGACCACCGTTGTCGTTGGTGAAGACAACGAGCGTATTCTCCTCAAGACCTAGCTCTTTCAGTTTGTCGAGAATCTGTCCGCATGCGCGATCCATGGAGAGCATCATCTGCGCGGCAGTACGGCGCGTTCCTTTCAACTGCGGGAATTCCTGTGCGTCCTGCGGATCAGCCTCCATCGGTGCATGGACAGCGTTGAACGAGACATAGGCAAAGAACGGTTTTTCTTTGTTCTTCTCGATGAATGCGCAGGTCTCGTCAGCGAGTGCATTCGTCAAATAACCCTCATGCTCCTGATAGTTCTCGAAGTCTCGTTCGATCAGATTCTCGTGCGGAGAGTTTTTGGGATCAGCGAGGGTGAAAAAACTTCTGGCGCCGCCGCGGAAGCCGTAGAACTCATCGAACCCACGCTGCAGCGGGTGATACTTGTCATCAATGCCTAGATGCCACTTGCCAAAGACTCCCGTGTGATAGCCAAGTGATTGAAGATGGTCTCCCATGGTCTTCAAGCTGGTCGGCAAACCCATGTCGTCGCCGGTTTGCTTGCCATTCTTGCTCATCATCCCGGGGACATTGTTTTCTTGAAAACCGAAACGTTGCTGGTACATCCCAGTCAGCATGCCCGCGCGAGAAGGCCCGCAACTGGCACCACTAACGTAGAACTGCGATAACTGAACGCCGCGCTTGGCGAGCCCGTCGAGATGTGGCGTCTTGAAATGATGACTGCCGTGAAATCCGAAATCTCCGTAGCCCGCATCATCCGCGAACAGCAACACGATATTGGGCTTCTCGCTGGCAATGCAAGGCGCGCCGAAGATGAACGCGAGAACAGTAGCTGTGACAAGTGATCGCATCATCTAGCGAACGACCCTTCCCGAAGCCGAGCCACCCATCAGGGCCTCGACTTCTTTCCGTGTTGAATAATTAAAATCGCCTTTGATCGAATGCTTCAGGCAGGAAGCCGCTACGGCATATTTGAGCGTTGTGTGCGGGTCACTAAGTTCCGGCGTTGTTGAGGCAAAGATCAGTCCCGCCGCAAAGGAATCGCCTCCTCCAACGCGATCGACGATGTTCTTGATCTCGTAGGGACGATAGTTCCCCTCGGAATCGAGCGGGGCGAAATGGGCCTTTCCTGACGCCCCTTCGTAGAGCATCGCACCCCAGTTGTTGTGCGAGGCAGAGAGACTCTCACGCAGAGTGATCGCCACTTTGCTTACGTTCGGGAACTGGCTAACCACCTGGCTGGCGACATCCGGGTACCGCGAGGTATCAAGCTCGCCCTTGTGGACATCGGTTTCACCAGCTTGAATGCCAAGCACGTCGTGGCAGTCTTCCTCGTTAGCGATCACCAGATCGATAGAAGGCAGGATCGTCCGCATCGTTTCTTGCGCCAGTTCATGAGATGTCTTGGGCGAGTCCCACTTCCATAATTTGCCGCGGAAATTCAAGTCGATCGAGACCTGTGCACCCGCTTCCTTGGCCTTCTGCGCAGCCGTTAGCGTGGCCTCTGCCGCCGTCCGAGAAAGGGCGGGAGTAATCCCGCTAAGGTGCAACCACTGGGCACCATCAAAAATGGCATCCCAGTCGTACTGATCAGCGCTTGTCAACGAAACGGCTGAATCAGCGCGGTCGTAGACAACGTTGCTTGGTCGCTGATTAGCACCGGTCTCAAGGAAGTAAAGGCCGAGACGCCCCTCATCGGTCCGTACGATGTACTGAGTATCGACGCCGATCGCTCGAACAGAATCGACCGTGGCGTCCGCGAGCGCATGTTTCGGCAAAGCAGTAACATAGCGAGCAACGCCGCCAAAGTTCGAGATCGAGGCGGCAACGCTGGCCTCGGCCCCCGCGTAGGTCACGTCGAATTCGCGCGTCTGTCGCAGACGCAGATTACCGGGAGGGGCAAGGCGGCCCATGATCTCTCCAAAGGTCACAACAGGTTTCATCAATCGTCTCCCAGATTTCTAAACGGTTGCAGGTAGGGTAGCCGCCGGTGGGGGCGGGGCGACATTATCCCCGAGAACCGTTTTACCATTCAAGGCGCCGCGGACCTCAGCAGCACGGGCGACGATGGCGGTCCAATCTTGGGCCTCGACGAGACGATCCTGCACGATCCACGAACCTCCGATTGCTGGAATATTATCCTCTGCCAGGTAAGTCAGCATGTTCTCGGTGTTCAGCCCCCCGAGCGGAAAGTACTGCATGCCCAGGTGGCGATACGGTGCGCTCATGCTTCGCAGGTAGGTGATTCCTCCTGAGGCTTCCGCTGGGAAGAATTTCACAAAGCGGCAACCCAACTCGATGGCTGCCTCAAGGTCTGAAGGCGTTGCTACCCCAGGAGCGAAAGGCAGCCCAATCTCGCGGGCTTGGTTGACGACGCGCGCGTTGCAACCGGGCGAAACACCAAAGTGCGCGCCTGCGTCTCTGACTTCTGAAGCTTGCTCGGGGGTGAGAATGGTCCCGACACCGACCAGCATTTCGGGAACATTGGCGCAGATTGCCCGTACCGCTTCGACGCCGGCGGAAGTCCGGAGCGTCAACTCGATCGTGTCGATGCCACCAGCCAACAGAGCTTCCGCCAAGGGCACGGCATTCACGGCATTCTCCAGGGAGAATCCAGCCACGACCTGCGAAGCGGCGAGCCGTTCAAGGATTTCTGTTGGGAAGCTGTTGGTCATCGAGTGTACCCCAGGATTTCGTCAGTTGCTGTCTTCTTTGGCTCAGCTTACGATTCGATCAATATCGAAACTCGCTTCAGGGTGAGGTATTCTTCCAGGCTGTATCGCGAACAATCTTTGCCAACGCCACTCTGCTTCAGACCACCGTGGGGCAATTGAACGGAGTAGTGAGGTTCATTGACACAGACACTACCGGCATCGATATCTCGAGCAGCACGTAGGCCCGTCGCTAAGTTCGTGGTAAACACATAAGCGGCCAGGCCAAACTCAGTGTCGTTGGCGAGCGCGATCTCGTTGTCGACGTCCGAATACTTGATGACCGGTAGTACGGGACCGAAGATTTCGTCCCGAGCGACTGTCATCTGCGTTGTGACATTCTTCAGAATCGTCGGCTGCATAAAGAATCCGTCCCCCTCCTTGGCAGCTCCACCGCAAACAACCTCTGCTCCTTCGGCAACGGCTGACTCGACCAGCCCAAGGACGTATTGCCTTGCGTTGCCTGAAATGAGCGGCCCAACCTCGACCGAATCAGCTCGCTGTCTCGCAAGCTCTACGAACTCGTCGTAGACGGATTTATGAACGAAGCACCGGTTGGGGGAAACGCAAACCTGTCCGCAATTCGCGAACTTGAGGTCGACCGTCTTATTAGCAGCGTCGGCGATGTCGGCGTCAGGATAGACTACCACTGGAGCGTTTCCGCCCAGTTCCACTGAAAAGTGCTTCACACTGGTGCATGAAGCATTCATCACCTCGAGCCCACCGCGAGTCGAGCCAATCATCGTGACGATGGCAGGAATCTTGCTTTCAAGTAGAGCCTTCGTGGTGTCGTGGTTGCTGCAAGTCACCATGTTGATGACCCCATCAGGTACCCCAGCTTCCTTGGCCAACTGCACTGCTTCTAGCGAGGCCAAAGGTGTCATCGTTGAAGGCTTCAGAACGACGCTACAGCCTGCCGCCAAAACAGGACCGAGCTTGTAACCCACATTCAGTAGCGGGAAATTCCAGGCCAGCATTCCCACGGCGATGCCAAGTGGCTGGCGAAGTGTATAGTGAAGGAATCTTCCGTCGGGATCGTGAAGGATTGACTGGTCGAGCCGTTCCGCCTCTTCTACGAAGAATCGCAAGCACGTCGTGAGCATGCCGAAATCGTACTGGGCATTGTCTTCTGGTTTCCCAGTCTCGGCCCGCAACAGTGAGACAATCCGCTCGCGGTTTTTCTCAAGGATCTCAGCGTAGTTAAGAATGCAAGCCTTACGGTCTGCCGGCGAAGTAGTTGACCACTGCCGAAAGCCTCCTTCGGCAGCCTCGAGCGCCTGATGCATGTTGGCTTCGTCAGCTTCGGGGACCTGACCGATCACCCATCCGGTTGAAGGGTCAAGAACGTCAACAACTTCCTTCGCGGTCACGGACTCACCGTTGATGAGCATCGGATAGGTATTACTTGGCACGGCTTTCCTCCGTCTTCTGCACGCAAAAACGCTCCATCGCAACTCGATCAGGCTCAACCCCTAGTCCCGCTGTTGTGGGTACCTGGATCATGCCATTGGAAACTTCTAAACCCGATGCATACATCTCATCCCGCATCGGGTTGGCTGTGCGGTCAACTTCCAACAGCGGTTCGGCGACTTCGGCCCGACCAGGTTCAACATAATTTGTGGCCAGAAAATGCGTCGCACTAGCTAGGTTGAGCTGTGTGCCCCAGCAATGCGGCACAACATTGACTCCGTGTGCAGAGGCAATTGTGCGAATCTTCAAAGCCTCTGTTGGGCCGCCGCAGTAGGCTAAATCGGGCTGAGCTATCTGGACCCCACCCTGCGAGAGTAGCGACTGAAAACCCCAGCGGGTTTGCTCGCACTCGCCCGTAGCAATTGGTACGTCGATCTTGTCCGCCAATTGGCGAAACTGGTGGGCGTATTCTGGGGAGAGCGGCTCTTCGAACCAAGCATAATCATGGTCTTCGAGAACTCGACCAATTTCAATCGCTTCACGCAGATCGTAAGCGTGGTTTGAATCCGCCATGAGCTGTATGGCAGGAAAGATGCGACGCATCTTCACGATTTGAGCTTTATCGAAGTCAAGATTCTTACCCACCTTGATCTTCATCGCTTGAAATCCCTGCTCGGCGTACCCTACGGCCTCAGCAACGATCGTTTCCAGCAACTCCGCCTCCGGCTGCTTGCGAAAGTACATTCCCGTCGCATAACACTTCACTTGATCGCGAACTCGTCCTCCCATCAGCTCGGAAGCTGACAACCCAAGCAGTTTCCCCTTAAGGTCAAAGAGGGCCATATCTAGGCCTGACATCGCACCCATCATCACGCCCTTACGGGCAAAATCGAGCGAAGCTCGCCAACAATGCTGCCAAGCCGCCTCGTTCTTGAGCGGGTCCCAGCCGGTCAGTAGTGGAGCGTAGAAAGAATGAATCGCGGACTGCGTTACTTCTGCTGGCCCGTAGCATTCTCCCCATCCCGATGCGCCTGAACTATCAACGAGTTCTACGAGGAGGGCGCCGCGTGTCGAATAATGCCACTGAGAGAAGCCGAATGACTCCTCCAGTTCGTGCTGCAGACGGTACGTTTTTACACTTTCGATCACGGGCTGAAACAACTCACTTGATGAGCTCTCATTGCTTCGTTGGGTCTGAATTCCGCTCTCTACATCGCTGCAAGGTATCGATTAGATTCAAAAGGCTAGGCGAGAAGAGCTCATGACCTTGCATGCAGAAGCAGTATACCAGTTGAGCTTGAGGAACGCTAGTCACCTGGCTCCCCGCCATCTTCTTTCACTTTCTTCGAGATCTGGTCCAACTGGCTTTGCACATGACTTCAATCTTGGCATGTCGGGAACCGGACTCTGCCTTATTGGCCGATTCTCATAATAGTTTCTTGACATGTGAACCCTATATCGGTATACCGGTTTTATGGTCGTCATCCGCTTTCGGAACGCCTGCTACCTATATGATTCACACAGCGATAGCAATAAATGGCCGCTGAGTGATAGTTGTCCCTCATAGGAATGAGAACTCGCTAAGGAGTGTGTAAGTGGCTACTGAAGGGAATGCCTCGTTCTTGCGGCATGAGGCTTACGTCTATATCAAGGAACAGCTCGTTGCTGGGCGATGGGGTCTGAACGATCGGATTTCCGAAAAGACGGTCGCCGATGAGCTTGGAATCAGTCGCACTCCGGTCCGTGAAGCGATTCGCAAAATGATCATCGAAGGACTCGTCTATCAGGTTCCTTCAAGCGGCACTTTTGTGACGAAGCCAGACCGGCAGAGCATCGTCGAAATGTTCGAAGTCCGTATGGCACTCGAAAGTCTAGCCGCTTCAAAAGCTACCGAACTAATCCGCGCTCCCGAGGTCAGAGAAATGCAACGGCATTTCACGGTGATGCGCAATGCGAGCCGTGCTTTTCGCGACACGGGCGATAAGTATATGAGCGGTGAGATCCTGGAACGGTTTCTCGTTGCAGACCGGGCAATGCACACCTTGTTGCTTTCCATCTCCGACAACCGATTAGCCTCGAACATTGTCCAAAATGGACGCATTCAATCGTTGATTTACGGCTTAAGCACTTACGAGCGCGACCTTCACCATATTGCAGCAACGCTACGAGCGCACGGAAGAATCTTGTTGGCCATCAAGCAACGTGACACGGAACTCGCTAGCTACTGGATGGAAAACCACGTAAGGAATAGCATGCGTGACGCGCTGCTAGCCTATGACCGTCACGTAACCGCTGAGAACCGCAAGTCGCCAGAAAATCTTGCTCGCAAAGCAGGCCGCGAATGAATTAAGGCTCTTGGCCCAAAAGTAAACCTTTTCGTAATTCACTTTTCATACCATCGACTCCTCCAAGGACATCAAGAATGAACGCTCAAACGCCGAAGTGCGTCGAACTGGCTGATCGATCGAGCGCAGTCACTAGCAGGAAGATCAAAGCGAACGCACAACGAGGCTTCACGCTCGTTGAGTTACTCGTCGTCATTGCCATTATAGGTGTTCTCGTTGGCTTGCTCCTGCCCGCGGTTCAAGCAGCTCGAGAAGCCGCGCGGCGTGCACAATGCATGAGCCGCATCAAGCAAGTGGGCTTAGCCATGCAGAACTATGAGAGTGCGTTTGGCCACTTCCCTCCGGGGACGAAATCTAACTTAGAACCTGTGCTTGATGAGTCGTCTCCGTACGGAGAGAGAACCTTTAGCAATCAATTCCAGTCCAGTGCGCCGTCTGGGCCGCAATTCTGCAAGAGTGGTCCACCTTGGACAATACTGATACTCCCTTACCTCGAGCAGCAATCCTTGTACGATCAGTTCGATTTTAACGAGGCATTTGTGCAGCTCTACGATGCCAACTGCCAGAGTAATCTCAATCGACCTCTTCAAATGACACCGCTCAATCTTTGGCAGTGCCCAAGTGACGCGAATGCCCAGCCAGGAACACTCTACAATTGCTATCACGCTTGCCTTGGTGGCGGCGACTCGCTTGCTCCCAATACTGTCGTTCCGGAGTTAGGCTTTGAGGGCACTTCATTCTCAGGGACGCCGAAATATCGAATCTTTACGAATGGCATTACGGGCTACAACTCAAAGACCAAGTACGGGCAGATTGAAGACGGCTCTTCCAACACCATACTTATCGGTGAGAGCCGCTTACACTTTCGCGAGAACACGCATGGCAGTGGAACGGTAGAACGATATCAAGGTTGGTCTACGGCCTTTCAAACTTCTCCGGGGTTTGGAATACCAAATAACGCTGCAGCTGCTTCGCGGCCAATCAATTTTACGGACCCCGAAGGATTACCACCTATGGGCTGGGTAAGTCCCGGCTACCGGGCGACAGAATTCAGTAGCAATCATCCTGGTGGCGCACATTTTGTCTTCGCTGATGGTTCTGGAACGATCGTCTCTGAAGACATTGATGATGAGGCCTACTGGTCATTGGGACGAATGGCTGACGGGCAGATTGGAGGAAAGCCATAATGCGACACTTTTGGGTCGATTGCATATTCGTTGTGTTTGTTTTGACCAGTGGCTGTAGCGACGGTGGGATTGATCGTCATGACCTGCATGGGAATGTGACATTCAAAGGCCAGCCAGTTCCCTACGGAATGATCTCCTTTCGACCAGATCGGAAGAAGGGCGGGTCCGGTCCATCCGGATTCGCAATTATTGATAGCGGAGCCTATGACACTAGTGGAACGGGAAAAGGGGCTGTATCCGGTCCCGTGGAAGTAATGATCGAAGGAGCCGTTTCCAAACAGCCTATGGCTGAAGAGCTATTTCCTATTTATCGGACCACAATCGAAGTGGACGAAGGTTCGGCTGAATTCGACTTCGAGGTGCCCGAGAGCACAACACAGAACAAGCGTAGAAGATAGGTCGAGGCAATCCTGCACGATTGAGGCAAATTCGCAACATCGCAATTACAATACCAGTATACCAGTCTTAGCTGATGGTGAAATTCGGAGGGGAAGATGAGAAGAACTATTACCAAAGTAGCGGCAGGGCTCTGCTGCCTTATTACCTTCGGGCAATACGCCGATGACCTGCAAGCGCAGCCGACCAACGTAATCGTCATCGTTGCCGACGACGCCGGCTACGCGGACTGGGGCTTTATGGATGGCGTGAGCGGCAGCAACCCGACGCCTACCCCGATCCCAACGCCCAATCTCGACGCGCTTGCCAATCGTGGCGTGAAGTTCTCACGCGCCTACGTAGCACAATCTTGTCAGCCAACGCGTGCTGCCTTAGTCACGGGTGGTTACCAGAACCGGATTGGCAATGAAGTGGTCGGCGACAACGTCCAAGGATTGCCCGCCAGTGCGACAACCATTTGGGATCGCATGAAGGACCAGAACTACACGACCGGAGCAGTCGGCAAGTGGCATCTCGGCAGCGTTGCCGGCCCACAAGGAAATCGGCCTGAAACGCAAGGCGTGGATAAGTTCTACGGTATTTGGCACGGCTCGCGGACCTTCACGCTCGGCAACACCGGGCTGCAACAATCTCAACTGCTGCGAGAAGTGATCACGCAACCTAACGGATCGTTTACTGACACGGTTGTCGAAAGCAATTTCACCAACAACGCAAATCTGGCTAGCGATGACTTTACCCACGAGATGGGCCGGTACGCGGTCGACTTCATCGACGAACACCACGACGACGCAAATCCATTCTTTCTCTACCAATCATTCACTGCTCCTCATACACCGCTGAAAGACGACCCCGTTTATTTCAACGATCCCAGAATCACAGGTCTAACCGGACTTCAACGCCAATACGCCTCGATGATGCTGGCCATGGACGACCAGATTGGACAGATCGTTGCGAAGTTGGAAGATCCAGCGGGTGACGGCACAGGCCCTGGGTCTGATAGCGACAACATCAGTGACAATACCCTCATCATGTTCGTCAACGACAATGGTGGTGCTGAGGCTCCTGGCAGTGCGGCTAACGGTTCGGACAACGGTATCCTGCGTGCACGTAAGGGCTCTTCGTTTGAGGGCGGCATCCGCGTCCCCATGATCATTGCCGGCGCCGGTGTTGATCCGGGCGTTCACGGCACAACCTACGACCGACCGGTCCATGGCGTCGATATCCTTCCGACGGCAGTCGCCGCCGGTGGTGGAAATGTTGGCGTCGGCGATGCCGGGATCGATGGGGTGAATCTGTTGCCATTCATCAATGGCACGAACTCGGCCGACCCACACAATACGATCGTCAACCGGCATCGCACCCAGTTCGCCGTAATCAAGGGCGATATGAAGTTGGTCTGGACTGGCGGAAGCCCCGCCAGCAATCCGGCCCAAGCACACCAACTTTATAATGTCGCCACCGACCCGGGCGAAACGAACGACATCTCCGGCGCAAATCCCGCCCTGGTAGCCGAACTGCACCGCGACCTGACGCGTCACGAAGCGACGTTCGATAAGCAGCGTTACGAGATTCTTGGCCAGTCTGATGAGCGGTTCCAAACCTTCGATCACTTTACCTTCAACCCTGCCAATCCCGGCGGTGGCACGACCAATGTGATCCAGGGTGCAACCGGCAACGGTGACTTCGAAGCTAGTGAACCAGCCACGGGTCCAATTCCGTTCGATCAGACACCTAACTGGCACCATGCGAATAACACCGGCGCGAATGAAGGAATCAATTTCACGAACGATAGCCAGACCGGCGGAAGTTCGCAGTCGAACTCCAGGGCTGGGATGCCATTCCAAAATCGCTTTCAGATCAACGACACCGGCTACACAATCACTTCCGCCGGCGAGGTGTTCGACATCAGTTATGAATTCGGGGCTGGCGGAGCACTTGGCAACTGGACGGGTGACGAAGTCATGCGAACTTTCTTGTTCACCTCGTCCACAACCGTTGATGGAGACACCGTCGTCGGTGATCTCACCGAACTTGGCGAGGACATCTACGCCATTGATCGCGCGAACGATCCCCAATGGACGACTCGTACAGCGAACGGTGTTTATACGACAACGGCAGCTGACATCGGCAAAACCATCTACTTTGGCATGGAATTCCAAGATCCTTCAGGCCCCTTGTTGTTCCCACGAATTGACCTGATCGATCTGCAGGTCACTTCCTCAGGAAGTGGCGGAGCCTCGGTCGCTGACTGGTCCGACAGCGGTATCTGGAACGAAGGAGGTACCAGCAACAGTGCAACCATGTACCACGCGGACTCCTTCCCGGGAGCGGTCCTTGAGTTTCCTACGACAGACTCATTCAGCTACACATCCAACAACGACATGACACGCTCTACGGGCCTTGAGTTCATGCTGAACAAGATGGTTTTCAGCGGAACGTTTGCTGGCACGCAAAACCAAACTGCAACGGTCCAGGGCAACGCTGTTCTGTTCACCAACGACCTGAATGGTGTCGGTCCGCAACTCGAAGTGACCGCCTCCAACAGTGGTGTCCCGTCCTTTGAGTACAACCTCGATCTTGAAGTCATCTTGTACGACAACCTCACGATCACAGGCGATGGCGATGCAACCTTGAGGATCAACGGCGAGATTAGCAACTACTCTGAGCCCCGTGGACTTACCAAGAGTGGCACCAGCACGGCAATCCTGACCGCAAACAATACCTACGAAGGTGACACGATCGTTGAGGAAGGAACTCTTAGCATCACGAACGCTTTCCTCGAAGACTCAGCCGACGTTTACCTGGAAACCGGGGGCATCTTCGACCTCGACTTCTCAGGCACCGACACGATCGACTCGCTGTTCATTGATGGCATCTCGCAAGCCATTGGCACTTGGGGTGCCATCGGGTCGGGGGCGAACAACGAGTCGGCCTTGATCACGGGTTCCGGGCTGCTGCTCGTCTCGACCTTGGACGCATTGGCTGGCGACTTTGATCTGGACGGCGATGTCGACGGGGCCGATTTCCTCACGTGGCAACGCGACGGTGGCAGCCTAACCGATTGGCAGAACAACTACGGTAGTCAGAGTTCCCCGGCTCAGGCGAATTCAGGGGCGGTCCCTGAACCTACAAGTCTCGCCCTGCTGGGATTGGCACTGAGTTTTCTTGCATATCGAGGTAGCAATTCGGCTTTCAGGTGAGTGGTATACACTCGAGGTATCTCCCGAAGGATCGACTACCAACCCAGAAACCATGAGGCTCTTTGAATTCAATAGGCAAAGAAGGGCTTTTGCGAGAAAAAGGAGCGGATCTAACGGTAAATTTCGTTGACGAGGGTTTTCCGACCGGTATACTGGTTGTAAGTCCTCAGGTCCGACGGCTACCTGTCACTAGCTGGTGGGTAGACAAAAGATACAGAAGGTATCGTTCGAAGTTTTCACTTCGACGCGAGAAATCGTCAATCTATTCCTATTCGTTTCGAATTCGCAGGCTGTGACCTGAGGGTGGCGCCGGCGACTTTCGCTTGTCAATTCACGGAGAAGAGATCCAATGAACTCCCGACCAACAAGCTTTTCTTCGGCGTTTCTAGCCAGCGCTGTGCTCGCTTGCTTAGTCGCTTATCCGGCACAGGCACAGACCATCATTGGTGGCTCGATCGGCAATGGCGATTTCCAAGCCGGTGGCGGCGGTAACCCGGCTGGCGATCCACAGACCTATGAGCAAACCGTCAATTGGTTTCACGGTAATAACACAGGGCCAAACGAGACGATCAACTTCACCAACTCTTCCCAAATGGGCGGCAGTACTGACCCGGCCCACTTAACCGACCAGGATCGACGCGGCGGCATGCCCTTCCAAAACCGGTGGCAGTTTAACGACACCGCTTACGTCATCCAAGCTGAAGGAGAAGTCTTCAGTCTTAGTTATGACTTTGGTGCCGGTGGCCCCGCCAACCGCTGGAACGGTGCCGAAACGATGCGCACCTTTCTCTTCACCTCAACCACCGGCGTCACGGCAGATACCATCGACAATGACATCACCGAGCTTGGCGGCGACGACTATCTGATCAACCGGGCCAACGATACGAATCCCGAAGGTGACGAGCAGTGGACCACACGTTCGGTCCCTAACTTCTATACCTCAACGCTCGCAGATGTTGGCCAAACCGTATATTTCGGCATGCGGTTCCTCGACGAGAGTAACGGCGACGGCCTCCTTTTCCCACGGATCGACCTAATCAACCTCGCCGTGGGCGATGGCTCGACCCCGGGCGACCAGGATGGAGACCTTGATGTCGATGGGACGGACTTCCTAATTTATCAACGAGATGACGGCTCCGCACAGGGCCTAATGGATTTCCAAGACAACTACGGAACTGAAGCACCAAGTATCGCCTCGGTCCCGGAACCGAGTAGCCTCGCATTGCTTATCCTAATTGGCACAAGTTGCACCGCGTGCCGCTGGAGAAATAGCCAGTAACTGATTCAACACAAACAGCAAGCCTGCCGCGGGGCAGTGGCAGGCTTGCTAGAGATTTTGAGGGTTCGATTTTCGAGCAACTGAGCTCGCCGACATCATGCCGGAAGCTCAGATGATGTAAGACTTTTTCCTTTTCTTTCTTTGGGAGGTAAGACTAATGAGACTGATGACAACAACCCTAGCCTTGGCGTTAGCGCTAGGGCTCGGTGCCCAAGCACAGGCGGCTACCATCATCGGTGGCTCAACCGGCAACGGCGATTTCAACGCCGGTGGCGGCGGAACGGCCGGTGGACCTCAAACCTATGAGAACACCGTCAATTGGCACAACGCGCAAGGCGCCGAAACGATCAACTTCACGAACTCGACTCAGATGGGTGGCAGCACTGATCCGAACAACGGCACTACCACGCGTGGCGGCATGCCTTTCCGCGACCGCGTCCAGGTAAACGACACCGGTTATGTCGCCAGCACCGGTGATGTCTTTAGCCTCAGCTATGACTTCGGTGCCGGCGGAGCTCCATCACGTTGGACTGGCGTCGAAACCATGCGAACGTTTCTGTTCACGGCTGCCTCAGTCGATGGTAATACCATTGAAGGCGACATCACTGAGATCGCCGGCTCCTCTGTGGACTACAACATCGACCGCGCCAACGACGGGCAGTGGACCAGTTTCTCCGCTCCTAACTTCTACACGGCGACTGCTGCTGATAACGGCCAGACGCTTTACTTCGGGATGGAATTCCTCGATGGCGACAACTCCGATGGCGACCTGTTCCCGCGCATCGACATCATCAATTTGAGTGTCGTCGCTGGGATTCCTGAGCCCTCCTCGATCGTGCTCTTGAGCCTTTCTGCAGTGGGCTTGTTGGTCCGCAAACGATAAGTAAGGCTTCGATTCGAAACCTTAGATTTGAGAACTGATTCGGGTCGCTCTGGTTCACACCCAGAGCGGCCCGACTCTAAACAGAGCCAGAGAATAGGCAAGATTACTCGGCTCACCGACTGCCGCTTTTAAGCGTGCAAAGTGTTACCCAACTTCGATTTCTTATCTTGCGGAGCTGGTGGGTCTCTTACTTTATTGTCATGTCCGTTCCGGACAGAAGTTTTCTAAGAGAGGATGACCTGATGCGTGTTTTCTCCCTATCATGTACGCTGGTAGCCAGTCTGCTTCTGAGCAGAACTGCCCTGGCTGCAGAAACATTTATCATCGGCGACGGCGGTGCTATCGGCGTGGCGTCCTCCGGCAATGGAAACTTTGAAGCCGACTCAGGACATCCCTTGAGCTTTGATAGCGTCGCGAACTGGCACAACATCGAAGGCGATGATAGTTCGGTTAACTTTGGAACCAACACAGGCATGGGGGGTAGTCCGGAACCATTCTCCCAAGGTGCTTTTCTATTCGGTCAGATGGCCGGTAACGACACCGCCTACACGATTACCGCTGGCGATGTAGGTGAGCCTTTTAACTTTAGCTTTGCCCTGAACCGATTTGGTAGTGGGTACGATGGCGATGAGGCGTTCAACGTGTCATTGTTCGAATCGTCGACTGGGGTCGATGCAAATACCGTCATCGGAGACATCACGACCCTGGCTTCTACGTCGATTGCAGTTCCAACGTCAGGTTTTTGGTCTTCTCATTCAGCCCCCGCCTTCTACACCATCGGTGCAGCAGACGTTGGCAAAACCGTCTACCTGGGCTTAGATCTGGACAATCCTGGTGGTGGCACGGTTTTTCCACGTATTGACTTGATCAAGCTCTCGAAGGGAGCAGCAGACCCTTTCCAACTTCGGTTCAACGCTGCATCGAATCCAGTCGACGGTACAAATCGCTGGGAGCCTAGTCTTGACACATCCACAGGCGCTGCCACCCAACCGTCGGATTACTTTACCTTCGCATCAAACACCAGCTTAACCGCAGTCAACGACCCCAGCGTGCCTGGCATTACTGCCAGCTACAGTGCCGGCGGACAGGGCCGTAATTTTTGGAATGGCTCGGCCAACTCCGATCCGCCAGCCTTTCAAGGTGGCTTTGACGCGAGCTTTGAAGTCTGGTTCAAGCCCGATAACCTAGCCGGTGGCGACCAGATTATCCTCGAACTTGGTGGCAGTGGAAACGGTTCGTACTTTAGCCTTGAGAACGATGTCCTCTCATTCTATAGCCGCAGCAACAACGTGGACGGTCCGACCCTTTCCACAACGCTAACCGAAGCCGAATGGACGCAAGTCGTTGGCACGTGGGAAGGTTCTACCGAGACGCTCCAACTCTTCGTGAATGGTGAACTTGTGACTAGTGCCGTTGCCAGTGGCGATCTCAATGAATGGGCCGGAGGCAACGCCTGGGGCCTTGGTCAACGCGGCGAGTCAGACGGTGATCCAGGAAACGACATTGCTGTTGGCGGACCATTAACTGAATCCGCGGGCACTGACTTCGCCTTTTCAGGCGAGATCGCCATTTTTGAGATTCACGACTCGGTACTCAGCGCCTCTGAGGTTCAAGATGCCTTTGACGAAATCGCAGCAGCGACGGTAGCCGGTGATGCTGACGGCGACGGTGACGTCGATGGTATCGACTTTCTAATGCTACAGCGGGACAATGCCGCTGGAATCCCTGACTGGGAATCGAATTACGGGGCGGACAACGCCACTGCTTCGGTCAATTCTGTCCCTGAGCCAAGTACGGCGTTGCTTCTCTTCGTAGCGGTCGGCTTCGCAGCGATGTCAGGACGCAAGCAGTTGAACCATGCCTAACCGTGAGAACGCGAGGCAATCGGCACCTGACGTTGTCGATTGCCTCGCGAATCCAGTTAGATGTGCATTCCTTTTCCTTTGCCGTGGGGCGATGGCTGCGTTCATCTATGCAGCCACGCTGTCCAGCTGTTCTGCGAATGATTCGCCGCTCAATGTACTATTCATCGCCGTCGATGACCTGGCAGTCTCCTTGGGTTGTTACGGGGATACCGTTGCAAAAACACCAAACATTGATCAGCTTGCGGCGAGCGGCGTCACTTTCCTGCGTGCTTACAACCAGATTCCGCTCTGCAATCCCTCACGCGCATCGGTGATGACCGGTCTCAGGCCAGACCAGATCAAAGTTTATGATCTCGATCGGCACTTTCGTGATGAAGTTCCCAATGTAGTGACGCTCCCCCAAGTGTTTCGCAAAGCTGGCTATGTTGCTGCTCGTGTAGGCAAGATTTACCACTACAACGTACCCGCAGCGATTGGCACTGACGGTTTCGATGATCCTCCCTCTTGGGACAGAACGATCAATCCGAAAGGCCGTGATAAAACCGACGAGCCGCTGGTCTTCAATGCCGAGCCGCACCGCAGAATCAGCGGTGCTTTGAGTTGGCTAGCTGCTGAGGGTGACGATACCGAGCAAACCGACGGCATGATCGCCACGGAAGCGATTCAGTTCATGAAGGAACACCAGGCCCAGCCTTTCTTCCTTGGTGTCGGCTTCTTTCGCCCGCATACTCCCTATGTCGCACCAAAGAAATACTTCGACATCTATCCGCTTCGAGACATGCGTTTACCCTACGCACCTGAGGGGGACCGTCTCGACATTCCCACTGCAGCCTTCGCGCATAACTGTCCCGTGCCCAATTATGGACTGTCGGAGACAACTCTCCGCCAGGCGACGCAAGCCTACTATGCTTCGGTGTCGTTCATCGACGCTCAAGTTGGCAGGTTGCTTGAGAACCTGGAAGAACTAGGTCTCGTTGAGAACACGATCGTGGTGCTTTGGAGCGATCACGGCTACCATCTTGGTGAACACAACGGCATTTGGCAGAAGCGGACCCTCTTCGAGCAAAGTGCGCGAGCACCACTGGTCATTCGAGCACCAGGAAGCCGGGGCAACAGTCAAGCATGCCACCGAATCGTTGAGTTCGTCGATATTTATCCAACCGTCGTTGAGCTGGCTGGGCTTAATCCACCACCACAGCTAGCGGGACGCAGCCTTTGCCCCTTACTCGATGACCCCATTACCCAATGGGATGGTTTCGCGATAACGCAGATACTACGACCTGCTGATGATCGCCTCGCCGAACCCGTTATGGGGTGTAGCATTCGCACCAATCGCTGGAGGTACACCGAGTGGTCCGATGGAAGATACGGTCGCGAACTGTACGACCACCATGCAGACCCGCAGGAATTCAATAACCTCGCCAACAGCCCCAATGCTTTAGGTCAGCATGCGATTGATACGCTGAGCGAGCGTCTAAGAGATTATGCCTCTGGCAGTACGCCAGAAACTGAATTCAATCCAGAACGATTGTGATTCCTTCATAACTGAGGCGTTCATTCTATCAGAGGTAGTCTTATGGCGAACTCTCCTCCAACGGACGGCTGCTTCCCAGTTCTATCAGATCGGCAAGCTGCTTCTTCAGTCGAGTTGCTACCGCTGGATGTGTGTCAATGACGTTCTGTTTTTCCTCAAGATCGGAATCAAGGTCGAACAGTTGGAACTGAGGCACTGAGGTGTTCGCCAGTTCGGTCTCGACCACTACATTACGAGCAATGCGTTTGTCGTACCGATGCAACTTCCAATTTCCAGATCGTAAAGCCAATGTGCCATTGTTGCCGTTGTCTTGCTGAACGAGATGATCTCGCCCGCGACTGTTCTCTTGGCCGAGCAAAGCACCAAGGACATTGAAGCTGTCCAGACAACTCCCCTCGGGTAGCGATTTGCCAGTTAGAGCAGCGAGACTTGCCGCTAGATCAATCGTGCAGACGATCTGGTTGCTTGTTCCCGGTTGAATGTGCCCCGGCCAGCGTGTGATAAATGGCGTTCGCGTGCCTCCCTCGTAAACGCTGTACTTGCCACCGGTGTATGGACCTGCCGCTCGGTGGTTGCCGATTTTCTCAATCGCTCCGTCGCGATACCCGTCATCAAGCACCGGGCCGTTATCACTGCAGAATACAATGAGAGTCTTCTCGGCCAATCCTCGTTGATCGAGTGCCTTGAGTATTTCACCAACGCACCAGTCTAACTGCAGAATCGAATCGCCACGAAACCCGAGCGATGACTTCTCCTGGAATCGCTCATGCGGCATCCGCGGCACGTGAATATCGTGCGACGCGAAAAACAAAAAGAAGGGTTGATCCTGGTGCGATTCGATAAACTCGACTGACTTCTCGACCCACTTGTCAGCCAGATCCTCATCTCGGAATCGCGCCGCCGTTCCGCCCGTGTAGAAGCCAATGCGGCTGATCCCGTTGTGAATCGTCGAGTTGTGGCCATGCGACCAATCCATCTTGAGCGACTCGCGGTGCGTCTTGCCTGTTGGGTGGTCCGGGCTCAGTTTCTTATCTCCTACCCAGAGCGGATCCTCGGGGTCGAGATTCGGCACATGATGATTGTGGACATAAACCTGTGGGACTCGATCGTTGGTCGTAGGTAAAAGAAAGCAAGTATCAAAACCGATTTCCAAAGGCCCTGGCTTGAGCTGTCCGTTCCAGTCAGGTCCGCCGTCGCCGCCGAGCCCTAGGTGCCACTTTCCGATCACAGCCGTCGCGTAGCCGGCTTGCTGAAGCAGCGAGGCAACCGTCACCGTGCCAGGCTTGATAATCGCCGGCGCATTGGGCGGGGCAATTCCCGTACGCTCTCCGCGGAACGCATAAGTTCCGGTCAGAAACGAGTAGCGCGTTGGCGTACAAGTCGAGGCGGAGCAATAGCCGCTGGTAAAGCGAAGACCTTCAGCAGCAAGTCGGTCGATATTGGGAGTCTCCAGGGAAGTCGCCCCGTAGCAGGAGACATCCCCATAGCCCAGATCGTCGGCCATGATGACGATAATGTTTGGGCTTCGTTCTTCGGAGGGGATTGCACACTGAGCTGTCGTACTGCATGTCGTCAAAGCGGAGATCGCTACTAGGAGAGTCGCGATCATGTTGATTGGTCTCATCGATTGCCACCTGTTTTGAATTTGGTCTGAGTAGGCCTGAGGGGTTGAAGCATAGCTAAGACCGGTATGTTAGCAGATCAGCGGTGATCTTTCTCTCGGAGTGGTCTCACAATTCGTAACCCAAAGCGTAAACGAAGGACCACGCTGTCGAAGTCCTTCCCTCGCTCACGCTTCGGGACACGAAAGCTGATCTCTCGCAATGCTTCTTTGTATTGCGCGTAGCTCTCTCAGGTGGTTTCCTTTCTTCACGATTGCCCAACCTGACACACGCTCACCGTTTCTTAACGCATTGCAAAACGCTTCTTCATTCCACGCTTGCCATCTCTTCATTTAGCGCACCTATAACTTCTGCCGTCGGTTCTTCGGGATCGTCACGCCGAACGAGCCTTAGCACATGCAGGGAAGATCAAGGGCTACGGCTCGTTTGAGGGCTTTCGTTTGTGAGTTGGATCGCCGCTCGCATGAGGTTTAGGCAACCTAGTAGGAATTAACTCGGAGCGATCATAGCCAGAAGAAAAGGATAGGTAACTCGATGAATCACGTGGCGATAGGATGCCCTCGAAGGCGGAAACGCGGCTCAGTTCGCGGTTTTACACTAGTCGAACTGCTGGTGGTGATAGCCATCATCGGGGTATTGGTCGGGCTGCTCTTGCCAGCGGTGCAAGCGGCGCGTGAGGCGGCACGTCGTACACAATGCACGAATCAAACTCGGCAATTGGCTCTTGCCGTCGCAAACTTTGAATCCGCTTTCCGATTCCTCCCTCCTGGCGGGCCCACATGTGTTGAGTGGGAGACGGGTGCCCCATCCACGCTCATTGCCGGCACTCAAAAAGGTGGTTCTTGCTACGGGCCGAACTGGTACATCCAGGTTCTACCGTACATCGAACAGCCTGGCATGGCGGACATGGCCCGCAGAGCGATTAACGACAAGGGTAACTTCGAAGAAGCCAATCCTATGGATAACTGGGATGGTAAACGTAAGGATTTCGGAACTGGCCTGGGCGGAGAGTCGGCTGCGTTCATGCACTGCCCAAGTGCGACCACGGGTGAAAATGTCTTTTATCACGATGACGATGAAGGAACCACAGGCACGGCACTTGGCTATCTCAAGAAGTCGAATTACGTCGCATGCTTCGGCGGAGCACAACTGCAACACGCTACGCCACCTGACTCTGATGCGTATCAAACTGCAAGCCTCGCTGAGCGAACTCTGGACAATCGCGGTAAAGTCGTGTCTGGCCCACCGGAAATCCTCAATGGAATTTTCTCGCTGGTGCGAGTGAGAAAAAAACCTCCAGCCAATCGTGTCGGTCGCGGTATCAAACTCTCCCAAGTCTCTGACGGATTATCCAATACGGTGATGCTGAGCGAAGTCTTGACTTGGGACGAAGCCAATACGGCTGAAGACAATATTCCTGGAAATGACGACTGGCGAGGAACTTGGGTTGTGCCGGGGATGGGCGCCAGCACATTCACAGGACTACACACACCAAACTCCAACGTTGAAGACCAAATCGCCGCTTGCGGAACGAACATTCAGCAATCACCCGTCTTCCAAGACATGCCGTGTAGCGAGTTCGATGGCGGTGCCCAGTACGCCAGCGCCCGCAGCAACCACAGTGGCGGAGTCAACGCTGCCATGGGTGACTCGTCAGTTCGCTTTGTCGATGACGACATCGAGGGTTCTGTCTGGCAAGCAATGACGACGAGAGCCGGAGGGGAGCTTCTCGAAGATCAGTAAAGTCTCTGTGCGAGTGATAGATTTTTTTCGAAAGGGGCAGCCTATCATTCGCGCATTTCGTTGGATCACTCGACAACTTTGAACACCGTTCGCTCTGAATGCCGTTCAGTTGAGCGCTCGAGATCCGTACCCAGCTACCAACGCCTGCACTTTGTTTGGATCGAGTTGCACCCAGGAAGCTTCAAAGCGACTTCATCAAACCTGAATCATTCAATCGTCAGAATCTTCACGTAAGTTCATTATCCTCCGAACCAACCAACCTAGCGTCGTTGGTCATTTTGCAATCGTCGAAAATTAGCGGCCTCATAAATATCACGTTCTAAGGAAACACCACGATGGCGAAGAACCGAAAGAGTCGATCACTTTTCCGCGGCTTCAATCCAAAGTTCAAGCAAGCTAAGAGAACACGCAAGACTCGCTCCAATAAGCCAGCGGGTTTGACTTTCGAGAATCTTGAGCCTCGTCAGTTGCTAGCCGTCGCGACCTTCCAGGAGGGATTGAACAACTACATCGGCGCGCAAGACACGGTACTTTTCTCACAGGCACGTGATAGTAACTTCGGTGGCGAGACAGCGATCAGCGTCGACCAACAGGATGCCAACGGCGTTCGACAGGGTCTACTGCAGTTCTCAGATCTCTTTGGTGATAGCTCGATCGGTTTCACACAGATCCCAGAAGGCTCAACAATCAACTCGGCGACGCTCTCATTCGAAATCACGAATCCGTCGACGAGCCAAGCCCAGATATCGATGTACCGCATGCTCGTTACTTGGGACGAAGGCAGTGCCACTTGGAATACGTTCGGCGATATTGGTGGTGTTCAAGCTTCTGAGGGAGAAGCGACTGCCCTGCCAGCAGACTATACGCTGTTTGACCCACGCCGTACCTCGGTGCTAGGTGCCGATGCTCCTGTTAGCGACCCTGACCGCGTGCCAGGCGACCCGGGTACTTTTGATGTCACGCGATCTCTCCAGAGTTGGTCAGCGGGCGAGACGGTAAACAACGGTTGGTTGATTGAGAGCACCGCCACAGACGGTTGGGATCTCTCGACTTCGGAGGACGCACAAGGCTCGCGTCCGTTCCTCCGCGTTGACTTTACCCCTCCATCCGCCAACCAAGACACGATCAGCTTCCTAGACAGTCGTGTCACGAAGAACGAAGGCGGCGATGGCACTCAGACACTCTCTCTGACAGTTGCTCGTCTGGGCGGTAACAGCGGCACAGATACCGTGACCTTTGCGGTAGCCGACGGCACTGCGACCGACACCGGTCCTTCGGACGACTACGACGTTGCCACCGCGGGCAACACGCTGACCTTCATGCCGGGTGAAATCACCAAGACGATCGACATCACTATCAATGACGATACGGTTCTTGAAGGGAATGAAACGCTGACCGTAACTCTCTCCAATCCCGTTGGAGCGTCGCTGGGTAGCAATTTCCAAACGACCGTCACGATCGCCGATAACGATGCACTCATTAACGAGGTGCTGGCGAACGTCTCTGACGTAGACAACATTGGAGTTGACGAGACGGATCGCGAGTACGTTGAGCTTATCGGTACCCCGGGTGCGAGTCTCGACGATTACTATTTCGTTGTATTTGAAGGCCAAGAGGAAGAAGCCGGCGGCGGTGGCGGTGTCGCCGACTTGGTTGTCAACTTGGCTGGTCAAACTTTTGGCGCCAATGGATTGCTGGTATTGCGTCCTACCAATTGGCTGTACACAAAAGCCGCTGACAGCAACGAACTTGTGGTACCATCCCTCGGCACCTTGAATGGCCTGGAAGACGACTCGCAAACCTACGCACTCGTACGCACGACAGGTCTAGCTCCTGTTCAAGGCACCGACTACGACACCATTGGTGCCTACGTTGGTACTTCCCAGGATGCCGTGGACTCGCCCTTGGGTGAGGTGGGCCTCTTAGACGTCGCACCGTTCACCGTCGGTGGCGACGCCCAGATCGTGGACAGCGTCTCGGTCTTTAACGGTGGTTCCGACCGCGACCGTGCGATTGTCACTGGCGATCTCGGACTGCCGGGCGTTCACGTTCATCAGCCAACTCGCACGCTTAACGGTGCTGATAATGTCGCATCGGACGCCGTTTCACGTCTCAACGGCAACACGCAACCCAACACGATCGGTTCGTGGTTTAATGGTGATATCCTTTCCACGGAGGCAGACGACCTCGACTCGGTTGGTGGCGACAACGACGTTATCGAGTACCAGAATGGTTCTACAAAGATCAGTGCTGTTGCTCCAGATGGTTCGGTTCTCACACCGGGTGCCTTGAACGTATTAAATAACGTCTTCATCGAAGCTGACGTGGTTAGCATTGACGAGCCTGGTGGTGGCACGGTCAACGTGACATTCACGGTCACTCGAACTGGTGATCTTTCCAGCCCGCTTTCGGTCTCCTACAACACGGTCGATGGGTCTGCTAAGGCTGGCAGCGACTTTGTCGGCCAGCCCAGCGGGACGGTCAACTTCACCGCAGATGCTCTAGCATCGGTCCAAACAAAAACCATCACTGTGGTGGTCAACACGGATACCATCGCCGAAGGTTTTGAGGACTTCGGCGTTGAAGTCACAGAGGCGGCCTCACCGTTCTTGATTACCCAAGACTTTGCGAGTGTTCGGATCAATGACGGTGACGTCCTCGTTGCCGACTTCCAGCAAGGTGTCGTGGGAACCCAGGGTGGTGCTGCTTATAACGGTACGCAAGACACCTACATCGACGCTGAGCCGAATCGCTTGAACACCTTCTTCGGTTCTGACCAAAGGATTCGCGTTGACGATGCCGAGGGTGGTGACTTCACCGGCGGTGGCGAGGGTGTCGATATCCGTCCCCAACAAGGCTTGATTCAGTTCGACAACATGTTCGGCTCTGGGACCAATCAAGTCGATGCTGGTTCGCAGATCTTCGGTGCTACGCTGACGCTCAACGTCACCGGGCAATCGAATAACAGTGCGAACATCAACTTCTTCCGAATGCTCAAGCCTTGGAATGAAGTCGCAACTTGGAACGACCCACAAGGAAGTGTTGGAAGTGACATCTCCAACGGTATCCGTCCTGACGACATCGACGCCTCTGCGATCATCGACTTCAGCGTCCCAATGCCTGAGATCGGCGGTCCGGTTGAGATTCCGCTAAACGTCGAAACACTTCAGGGATGGGCCAATGGTACGCTCGACAACTACGGCTGGGTTGCCATCTCCGACTCGGGCGAACTCTGGGAGTTTGACTCCAGCGAGACGATCTTCGCCAATCGTCCGAAGCTGACGCTTCAATACACCGAGCCAACGGGCCAAGGCAGCTTCACTTTCGCCCAGCAAGAGTCGGGTGCGTCTCAGGGTGAAGCTCGAATTGGCGAAGGTGGCACTGCGGAGATCGTTGTCAACCGTGTTGGCGGCTCCTCCGGAGCAGCGGCGGTTGACTTCCAGATCTCCTTCGGCACTGCCACCAGTGGTGACATCGGCACCGTCACCCCCGTGAGTGGAACTTTGAATTTTGCCAATGGTGAACTGTCGCAGACGATCTCGATCCCAACGATCGATGATTCGGATCTGGAAGCGAATGAGAGACTAACCATCACCCTGACACCAAACAATGGCAGCATTCTTAGCCAAGCAGACGAGCTGGACCTGATCATTCGTGACAACGATGCCAGCGTCACCAACCCACCCGCTCTTGTCAGCGAGATCGCTTACAACCAGCCGGGTAACGACGGCGGTTCGGAAATGTTCGAGCTTGTCGGTACTCCTGGTGCCAAGTTGGGCTCGTTCTACGCTGCCGTCATCGCCGGCGACTCGGGTGCTGATCAAGGAGCAACCGACCTGATCGTCGATCTGGGCGAGTTTGAAATCGGACCCAACGGCACTCTACTAATCGGTGCTGAGCCAGGTAGCTTCAACTGGAACATTCCAGCCGGAACTACCTACGTTGGGCTCCCTGAGCTGAACGCCGAGTTCCTTGGTGGTAACGACAATGGCACCTCGACTTACGCCTTGATCTACAGCCCAACCACCTCGTTGCACGTTGGTCGTTATGACTATGACGTGGACAACAATGGTGGTTCGCTTGACCTACCACCTGACGCGGTGATCGTCGACTCGATTGCTGTTCGCGACACGGATGCCACGGTCTTCAATGACGACACCACTTACACGGGCGGCGGTAGCAACACCTTCTTCCAGCCGTTTGGAACTGGTGACGCACTCGACGGACTGACCCGTTCAGGCGGAAACACTGCGAGAAATTCAGCCGCCGCTTGGTATGCGGGCGACTACATCGGCAGTGACGATGCTTTGGTCTACGACTTCCTGACCAATAGCTCGGGCTTTGCCGAGTCGATCAACTTGCCGAACGATGGTGCGGCGGGTAGCCCGGGTCTCCCGAATGCTTCGTCGAATCCAATCGTGGCGTTTAGCTCGGTCGATGCAGCCGGCGGCACGGTAACGGTTTCCTTTAGCGATGCGGTTGACCAAATCCTCGTTGGCGACGGCACCACGTTCACCGGTGGTCAATCTGATGCTTTGGTTGGTCCTGGCCTGAGCGTTACGGATACTAGCGGAACAGCCGTCGCCGGCATCGACGCGGTACCAGCGAATATCACCGGGTACGGCACAAACACCTTGACCCTAGAGTTCAGTGGTGCCAATACTCTCGCGGGCGGTGGACTGCCTGCTGGCACCTATAACCTCAACATTGTCTTCGCAGGCACAGTCGCTGGAGGCCGAGCCGTGGATGGTGCGGGAATCGGAGCACCTAGCAACGCGTCGATCGAATTCACTGTCGAGGCAGTCGGTAACGATACCGACTTCAACGACGATAACAGCACCGACGGCTTCGACTTCCTGGCTTGGCAACGTGGCTTTGGCACACCTGCTGCTACGAATGCCGATGGCGACACTAACGCTGACGGAGCTGTCGACGGCACGGACTTAGACAACTGGCAGACCGACTATGGCACCACCACAGCGACCGTCGCCGCTGCCCAACAGCCAGCCTTCGAAGAATCCGAAACTTCGACCGCCAGTTTTGGTGGCAATGTCTGGCTAACCGCCAGCTCTGGTCTCGAAAGCGAAGTGGAAGCGGCTCCACTCGCCGAAGAATCGGCAGAAGGAACCATTGACTCAGCCTTTAGTTCTCGCGAACTGCTCTGGGTTTCCGCCTCGGCTGAAGAGTATGTTCTGGTTGGATCAGAAGACGCTTCTGAAGAAGAAGATACCGATTCTTTAGACGAAGCCTTTGCCGAACTCGCTACGGTCTAGCCAAAGGCTTCAGGAATTGATCTTACCGAACGGGTAGCCTGTCCTATCAGGTCACCCGTCTTTTTGCGATTCAACGTTTGATTCTTGGTCCCGTCGATTCAGAGTTCCAGCCGCGAACCAGCTTCATCGTCGGCGAAGAGGTGCCACGAATCGGGTCTTAGACGGGGACTGATATGATCGCCAGGAACTAGACCGCTCGAAGCTGCGAGCCGAATCGCGTGACGCTGACTCGCGAGGGTGAAATGGCCGACGGACTCGTGGCCCATCTGCTCGACAACTTCAAGCTCGACTTCGGGCAAAGCGTGGCCAGGACCCTCAAGCAACAGGTCTTCGGCGCGGAACCCAAGCCACGCAGCAGCCTCAGTGTGCTTGACTTGGGAATCCGAAGATTCGGCCGCCAGATCCAAGGCGGTCGATTCGAAATGAAAACTGCCGTCTCGCAGCGTCCCTTGCAGGAAGTTCATTGGGGGGCTGCCGATGAAGCTGGCAACGAAGCGATTGGCCGGGCGGCGATAAATCTCTAACGGAGCATCCGCCTGTTGCACCACGCCTTGGTTCATGATGACAATCCGTTCACCCAAGGTCATCGCTTCCACCTGGTCGTGCGTCACGTAAACCATCGTTGTTTTCAAGCGATGATGTAAAGCCGCAATCTCAGCACGCATTTGGACACGCAGCTTCGCGTCGAGGTTTGAAAGTGGCTCGTCAAACAGAAAGACCTTTGGCTGACGGACGATCGCACGGCCTAAGGCGACCCGTTGTCTTTGCCCGCCCGAAAGTTCTCGCGGTCGGCGATCAAGCTGCGACTCAATCCCCAGCGTCACAGCCACTTCGTCGACACGCTGCTGGATAACGTCCTTCGGCGTACGCCGCATCTTCAAGCCGAACGCGAGATTCTCCCGAATCGACATGTGGGGATAGAGCGCGTAGTTCTGAAAAACCATGGCGATGTCGCGGTCACCCGGCTCGACAGCATTGACGACCCGATCGTCGATCGCGATCTCGCCCGAGGAGATTTCTTCAAGCCCAGCCAGCATCCTCAGCGTGGTGCTCTTCCCACAACCCGAGGGGCCAACGAGCACGAGGAACTCACCTTCAGTGATTTCCAGATTCAGATCGTGAACCGCATGGAAACCGTCCGAGTAGATCTTATTGACTTGGCGGAAGCTGACTGTTGCCACGATGCACTACCCTACTCTTTCACAGCGCCGACGGTCATGCCGGAGACAAGATATTTACTGAGGACGATAAACACCACCACCACCGGCACGCTGACAAGAATCGCCGCGGCAGCGTAAAGCCCCCACTGGGTGGACATGCTTGCTTGAAAACTCTTGACGCCTAAAGGTAGCGTAAACATTTCGCGATCTTGTAAAACCTGAGCGGCAACGATGTACTCGCTCCATGCGGTCATAAAACTAAACAAGGCCGTAATCACCAACCCGGGGGCAGCGAGCGGCAAGATCACCTTGCGAAACGCAACCAACCGCGAGCAGCCGTCCACGCGGGCCGCCTCTTCGAGGGATGGCGAGATCGTGTCGTAGAAACCCTTCATTTGCCAGACGCAAAAAGGAAGCGCCGTTGAAACGTAAAAGACGAGCAAGCCCAGAAATGTATTCATCAGATGTAGTTTGGCGACCAATATGTAAAGCGGCAGCAGCAGCATCGTCGCGGGGAACATTTGCGTAGTGAGGATCGAAAGCATTAAGGCTTGGCGACCGACAAAGCGGAATCGACTTAGAGCGTACCCGCCCATCGCCGCTAAGGCGACGCCCGTGACTGTCACGGCGAACGAGACAAGCAGCGAGTTGCCAAGCCATCGCAGAAATGGTTGCTGCGTGAATAGTGCCGCGTAAGAGTCCAACGTCCAATCGTCAGGAATGATCGAGAGATCGGTCGTCTTCAACTGATCGCCGGGACGCAACGAGATCGAAAGCACGTTCAGTGCTGGATAGACGCTGATCACAACGAACAGCAGAAGAAACGCATGGCGAAGAATCGTGATTCGTAGTGGTTCTTTAGCCATAGACATTCTCGGTGGCTTTGGAACGGTGTAAGAAAGCTAGGCAAAAGACGAGTAAGATGATGAAGACGATCATCGACAAGGCAGCTCCATAACCATAACGGTAGAGGTTAAACACTTCCTTGTAGACGTAGGAAACAAGAATATGCGTCTTGTTCGAAGGGGCACCGCCGTTGGAGACGAGCCAAACTACGTTGAGATTGTTAAAGGTCCAGATGGCTCCCAAAGTCGCTGCCGGAGCAAGTACCGGTTTTAACAACGGCAAAGTGATGTGACGGAACTGCTGCCAACGCGAGGCACGATCGATTCTCGCTGCCTCGTACATCTCCTGAGGAACCCCCTGCAGACCACCGAGGGCGATCACCATCATGAAGGGATAGCCGAGCCAAACATTGGCGATGATACACGCGATAAAGGCATTGGTCGCTTCGCCGAGCCAGTTCACTTGCGGCAGGCCAAACAGTTGGTTGCTGATCAGGTTCACAGCACCGTATTCCAAGTGAAACATGCTCCGCCAAGTTAAGGCCGTGATGTAAGCTGGGACAGCCCACGGCAAAATAAGGAGCACGCGATAAATCGATTTGCCGCGGATCGGACCATTCAACGCAACTGCTAACAGCACGCCGATGCCAACGTGAAAAGTCACGTTCACGACGGTCCAAAGAATTGTCTTCAGCAACACTGCGTAGAATTGCTCGTCGCTTAGCACATCAACATAGTTCTGCCAGCCGGTAATTCCCCAATTTCGAAAGTGCGTGAGGGACATATTCGAGAAGGAGAGCACCAGATTGTAGAAAAACGGAAAGACTACCGTAAGAAAGATCAACACAATCGCAGGACCAACCATGGCATAGGCCAACGGTTGCCGCCGTAAGTCAGGAAGCAACCGTGCGAGGCCGTGTCTCTGCCAGACGAATAGTGCCAGCGTTGCCAAGGCAGCGAGAGCACCCCAGACCCAACTCCCTTCGACTTCGGCATCGTCGCGACGCATCAGTTCAATCGCCTCGACGGCATTCTCCTGCATCCGCTGGGCAGCCTTTTCAGCCGTGAGCTCGCCACCGAGCAACGCCTGGTAGGGGGGCCGCATCGCGTCCCAAACAGCTCGCATCTCAGGACCCGAGGGCATGAGATGGCCGTTGGCAAGCTGTTCGCTTGAAGCCTTCAGCGTTGCATCCGAGCTAAGCAACGGATCGTCGTAAGGCGACTTACGGGAAGGGAGGATCCGTAATTCTTGCATCGCCCTCCGCTGCGACTCCTCGCTGGTGAGATAAGCAACCAGCGCCATCGCAGCTTCACGTTGCGCGGGACTTGCATTGACGTTGAGCGAGTAGCCTTTGGGGGAAACCATCGGGCCCATCGGTTGGCCCGTCGCTTGAACCAACGGCAAGGGAGCGATCGCCGCATTAATCACCTCGGAGTCGAGATAATCGCCCCAACTCCAGTCGCCGTTGATGATCATGGCGGCATTGCCCGATTTGAACAGCGAGTCGGCCGTTTCGTAGTCACATCCTTTGGGGACGATTTTCTCTTTGCGCTGCAGGTCGATGATCAGCTTGAGTGCGGCGATCGTCTCGTCAGTATTCAGGTCGGGCTCGGTATTTGCTTCGTCACTAAACAGCCAGGCACCAAAGCCTGTCAAGAACGGCACGGAAAAGTAAGGTTCCTCGTAGTTCCAGACCAGACCGTAGCGTTCGTTCCGTCCGTCGCCATCCTCGTCGAGGGTGTTTTCACGACCGATCTTGATAAGTTGCTCAATCGTTTCAGGCGGCTGCTTGACGAAGTCACGGTTGTAGACGAGCGCCAGATGATTGCCAAATCGATCAGAGATCTGCACGAGATCTTTTTCATCGGGGCTATCATTCGAGGGGAGAAAGGTTAGCCCCCCGGGTTTGAATTGTTGTCGCTGCTGCTCATCGACCCAGGGGCCCATATCAGCGATCACGCCCATCGTGTGATAAGTTCCCAGAACATCACTTGGACCATAGAGAAGGTCCGGTCCGACGCCAGCCAGCGCCGCTGCTTGGTAGCTGCTGCGCAATTCCTCGGTATCTTTGAAGACGAGCTTAATAGAAACCTCTGGGTGTTTCTGTTCGTACTCATCGACGAGTTTTTGCAGAAAAACTCTTTCGTTGGGCACCATCTGATGCCAAAGCTGAATCACTTGCCGCCCGTCTTCCTGCTGGCAACCGCCCAAGAGACTACCTAGCAGGAGGCAACTAAGAAGGCACTTGAACTGATGGAAAGCGAAAGCCAAAGAGTTGGAGCTATTGAGCATAGTCAGAACACTGATCGGCAAACTTCAACGTGCCTTCCGAAACACAGGACTAGCGATAAAGGACAACACCCTGTTTCGGTGGCAGTGCGAAAGATCCCTTGGCCTCGTCTTCCGCCTCAAACCCGGTCGTTAGCTTGACGCTCCAGTTACTCTTCTGTGAGTCAGGCAATTCGAACTCAAACACCTCGTCGCCGCGATTCAAAGCGATCAGTGCCTCACGGTCACCGAGCTTGCGTATAAAGACGTACGACATCGCGGAATCGTCAGTCACATACTTCACAACCGATCCACGCCGCAAAACGTCTAACTCGTTACGGAGGGCGATCGCTTGTTGGTAGAAATCGAATAGTTCTTGATCAAACGCCACCTTGTCAGGCTCACGCTCACGTCCTAGGGGGTCGCTCGCCTGATCCTCAAACTCCATTTCTTCCCAGACCATCGGCATCCGATCGCACGGGTCGTCGGCTCCCCACATGCCCGCCTCATCACCGTAATAGATCATCGGCGCACCGAGGTAAGTCATTTGCATCAGAGAAACCAAACGCTGAATCTGTCGGCCCTCGGCATCGGGAGCTTGGACACGGCACTCCTTCCAATGCCGCGGCGAGACGCGTTCGCTGACGTCATAGTCAAATTTTTCCGGTTGCAAGTAAGGTTGCCCATCATGATTGGCCGGGCGATTGACAATCATCGATGCAACGCGATCGGTGTCGTGCGAGTCAATCAAGTTTTGCACAATGAATGAAGTTGCTGGCGGGAACTCTTCGCGACGCAACGCTAATTCGCGGGCAAAGTCGTGCGCGGAGAGTTGCCCGTCGATTAAAAAACCTTTCACGAGAAAGGCGAACGCGTGGTAGTTCATCGTGGCTGAGAAGCCCCCTCCGGCCAAGAAGTCTGCCGCGTTTTCCCACATTTCGGCAACGGTATAGGCTTCAGGGTTGAGCTCTCGGACGAGTTGGTTCCAGTCCTTCCAGAAAGCGACGGGAACTTCGTTGGCCACGTCGAGCCGCCAGCCATCAATACCGTCAGTAGGGTCGCCATCCCCATTGGGATCCATCCACCGTCGCGTGATGTCCATGACATACTGCTTGGGGCCTGGGTGCAGGTCGCCACCCTGATTCACGTCGGCGAACTCCGGCAACGTATGTACGCCCCACCAGCCTTTGTATTGAAACTCGTTTTGAGGGGTCTCCGGATCGTCGAAATGCGAGACGATGTACCACTCGGTATAAGGCGACTTCTCCTGGTTCTTCATTAAGTCAGCAAACGCGAAGAAGTCACGCCCTGTGTGATTGAAGACGCCATCGATGATGATTCGCATCTCACGAGCATGGACCTGCTGAACGAGCTCAAGAAACAACTTGTCCGCCGCGGTCCACTGCCATGTATCCGGGTCGCTCGTTTCCTTGGCCATCAAAGCAAGGTCGCCCTCAGGGTCAGGACCGAAGTACGGATCGATGTGGTGCATCGAAGCACCGTCGTACTTATGCAAGGAGCGGGCGTAAAAGACCGGATTCAAGTAGAGCGTATTGACGCCCAATGACTTCAAATAGTCGAGTCGGTCGATGATCCCCTGAACGTCACCGCCATAGCGACGGTTGAAAACACCATTTTCGTAGAAGTCTTCACCACCGGCTTTCTCCCAGTCGGCTCGCGCGTACCAGTCGCCGGTCCACGGAGAAATCTCCCAACTCTCAGGGACCGTCTCCGGAAACTCCAACGACTCACGTGTGGGGTCGTTCGTTGGGTCACCATTGCGAAAACGCTCCGGAAAAATCTGATAGAAGACGGCATCAGCGGCCCACTCTGGAGCCGTTGGCAAAGATTCTGTTTCTGCCCAAGTGGCTGAAGGCGTGGCAGCAATGTCCTTCTGAGGCTTTGCCGCTTCAGCTTCGACATCCTTCTTTTGGCCGTCGCTTGCCGCGTCGGAAGGAGCAGCCGAACAGCCGGTGCTACTTAAGAGCACTGCGACTGCCGCCATCATGGCAAGGCGATTCATGAAACTTATTTGCTTCCTAGCCCACTCACTTAGCCCAGACAAAACAGATGCCCCTAATAACTCTTAACCAATACGGATAGAAAAATGAGAGGCCGCGTCTGCCCCGATCCATGAAAGATGACGCGGCCTCTCGACTCTTGATAAACAAATCTCTTTACGAACGGCGACGAATCATGCCAAATGCCGTTCCTACTAACATCAGGGCGAGCCCAGTTGGCTCAGGCACCGCACCAGCAGAGGGAGCGACTTGGGTTACGGTTACAAACTGGTCTCCGGCAAAGTCGCTGAGATCGACGCCTGAAAGGTCGCCGGTGAATCCACCGAAGCCGTTGCCGCCGAGGTTCGCATCCAGGACGCCGTCGCCGGTGAACTGATTCGACGCAAAGTCATGGCCACCACCATTGATGAAGGCCACAATCTTGATGTCACCGGTAGGATTGCCGATCTCCGAAAGCGGAATGGAGAACTCAACACCGGTCATCACGTTTTCTGGATCACCGGTAGTCGGCGTGGTAAACGGCCCGTCGCCACTGACCCCCTCGGTATTGCTGTTATCGATTGCAAGTTCGAGATCGACGATGTTGTCCATATCGCGATGGCTGAAGGTATTGCCGGTGTCCGCCGGATCAACTGGTAGCGCGAACTCTAGCTCTTCGGTAATTCGCCCTGCGCCAGAAGCGTCAGTTGCCCCGCCGGGACCTGGGGCAAGCACGTAATTCTTGTCGATCAGTTCACCTTGGCTCAAGCCTGGTAGCGCTGGGCCGAGCAATGAGTCGGAGTTGTCAATCGCACCATTCTGTGGCGCGAAAAGAAAACCATCGAAGCCTGCATTGGCAACGTCAAAGCCATAAACGGTTTGATAAACACCGAGATCATCAGCATTAACCATGCCGTCACCGGTGGCATCGCCTTCGTTGCGTGTAGGGTTCAAGGCGCCCAAGTTACGCTGGAAGGTGAGAAACTCGCCGCCGTCCACGTTGCCATCGACATCGAAGTCGCCTGTGGTGCCTCGCAGAACATTAGGCAACCCACGGTGAGCAAGCTGCATACCCAGTGCAGCACTGTCGCCGGAAGCTCCTTGCGTTAGATCTGCATAGTGTGCGCTAGCTGCATAGAAAGTGATCGAAGAATCAAGAGCCGTTTCGAAGCCATGGGTAATCGTAAGGTAATGATCGGCTTCAAATCCGGTGTCAAAGGTCAGGCCCTCCATACGCTGGAGCGCACCAGTATTATCAGTGTTGCCACCATTGGGCGGTTCAAAACCTCCGCAGCAGAACGGATCAACGCCGCCGGGGAGATTGGCTCCATCGATTGTGTTCACTCCGCCTGCGACGGAATCGATGAAGATTTCCAGCTTATTGAAGTTCGTTTCCAAGTTGCCGGTGATGGTCACATAGAGGCGACCATTATCCACGGTACCGAAAACTTGATTGATCTCCGATCCGCCACCGCCATTGATCGGATCGCCATCGGTAGCGTTGCCGAACTGTGTGTTCGTGTCTTGAATCGACAGCGACGACCCATAACCGATATCGGCGGTCCCATCGATCGTAATCTGACCAACGGCCTGACCAGCCCCAATGAGGCCAATCAGCCCCGTAGCGGCGAAGAGATAACTGCTCAATTTCTTCATGATACTTCTCCCTCACTAAAACAAATAGAATAGTTGGTTTTCGAATTACACTCTTACTCTCTGTTGATAACTCAAAAGTAGCAAACCCATTGCGACCAAACAGATCGCTGAAGGTTCCGGCACTCCAGCCGAAACGACGACCCCTGAACCAAACCCGCTGGCGACCGTGCCATAATCAGATCGCCAAAGCGAAAGGTCCGTTCCGTTCACGCTCCCATCAAGGTCGGAATCACCCTGATCGAACCGATTCCCTGAGTTACTCGCTCCCAGTTGCCAAGCCAAAAGATCCCCACCCTCGACGGTCCGATCCAAATCGAAATCAGCACGGCTCGTACTCACTAGATCATCCACCAAGGTCTCGACATCGCTTATGTCGACCGTGCCATCAGCGTTCAGATCCTCCAGCCAGGTATCCCCACCAAAACCGTCGTGTAAAGCCTCGACGTCGGCTCCGTCGGTAGCTCCAGATTCATCCACGTCGCCACGACGAACCAGCACCCCGTCGAACGCCTGTTGGGCGAGCAGAATGAACTCTTCGTTTTCGAGCACTTCACCGAGAGCAAACAGGTCAAGGTTTGTCACACGACCATCACCGTCGACGTCTGCCGCGGGGTTGAACTTCGCATCCTGCGAATAAAGCACGTCTTCAAAGGAGTCGTTCCCGATTCCGGCAATGTCCGCCGTCTCGTAAGTACCGTCAGCGTCAAGATCGCCGAAGCCGGCGCCAATCTCTGAGTCAACGAAAAGCCCGACAAACCGCTGAACCCCAAAGTTGCCTGTTGTTTCGAAAGTCACAACGCTTGCGACATGATTGCCGAAAGGCAAATCCTGAAAGCCGAACACCCAAGAATCACGATCGTATTCTCCTGCATCGCCGTTATTAAATGGCTGCTGCGTCATCGCGAAGATTTGAACATCCGTTAGAGCGGCCCCCTGGTTGAGAAACATGTGCATGTTATCTGCGGTGCCGTCGGGGTTACGCACAATCAGGTCGCGGTCCTCGGCGTTCTCGGGGTTGCTTTCAAAAGGCTCGAAACTTTGCACTTCGCTGTCGGGCGGCAGGCGATCGATGTAGACCGTTTTCTTGAAGTCAGAGAACACGGCAGGTCCGTTATCTCGATGCCTAAAGGCGCGTACTGTCAGGTAATTTCTGCCCTCAGGTAGTTGCGAAGCGTCGATGTCTTGTACATAAGTCCCCGAACCGCTGCCCGAGTTCCCACCATTCCCATCGTCGATGTAACCGGGTGTGCGTGTGTCGGTGAACTCTTCGAAACCGTAGGCGACCGAACCCGGTGTGGTGTTGTCGATCCCAGCATTGGCGTTCAGATCATGTCCCTCGTTGAACTTGAACAGTGCGTTGTCACCGTCGGCGGAAAAGTCGCGGAAGGGATCCGTTTCACCCGCCGGCGCAGGTAAAGTGACGGGCGTCGTGTTGAGCTGAACTTGAAAACTATCCGCAGTGATAACATCAATGTCCGCCAATCGAGCAGTACCATTATTCGCAGCACTGGGAGTAGCGCCTTGAAACGTCGAGGTTACATTACTCACCGAGAGCGTGCCTTCGGGCGTTGGCAGTCCATAGATAACATACCCACGACCGTGCGTGTCGTTACTTGGGATGCTCACATCGACCACACCCGTACCGCTACCGTTGTCATAAACGCGGATGGTTTCGGGGATGGCATCTCCGGGATCAACCGTCGCATCGGCTGCGTTCCCTGTTAGCTCAACAAGGACTTGCCCTGGAGCAAAATCAGTCTGCACGCCATTACGAGTCTCAACGAACGCATCATTCCGGCTATTGAGCCCGACGATGGCAGAATTGGAGCGTTCATAAATGTAGACATTCGAGAAACCCTCTGGATCGAAGCCTTCGTCGATCCACCGTTCACGAAAATCTCCTCGCCCATGCGTGTTGCGAATTTGCACGAGCTTGGCGATGGTGTCGCCGTGGAATCCGCCCAAGGCATCGACTTTCCCATCGTTGGGAAAATCACGACCGGGTCCAAATTCCTCAGCATTAAAATAGACCAAAGCATTGCCGGGCCGCATCAGCGTGTAGGCGTAAGCAACGTTTTTCAAAAATGGGAACCCACCCGACAAGTTGTCATGGCTATCGACAAATGAAACACCCTGACTGCCATTGTGCAGTCCATCGTCGTGCAAGTCTTGACTGGCGCTGCGGATTGCGTGCCAGTTGTTCCCCAACCCATTGCCTGTCAGGTTGCTGCGCAGTGCGAAGAATAGCGGGAAATCGAGTGCATCGCGATTTCCTTTCACTTCGAAATCATTCGCGTCAATGGCTGACGGGTTTGGCAGGTTGCTGTTGATAAAGGTCTGCACAAACGCCCGGTTGCCATCCAGGACTTCCCCAAATGAGTAAACCGGTTTATAGCTCCCGTCGTGTTGAAGTCGATCATTCGTTTTGTAGACAGCCTGATCGAAGATGGTGAGCGTATTGGTTGGGAAATGCTTCACCGCATCCAGACGAAAACCATCGACTCCGACTTCCTGAATCATCCACTGAGCATGCCGCATGAGCATCTGCTCAGCCGTCTCGATCGTCGCATCACCTGCGAGGGGATTCGCTCGATTAAAGTCGTAGCGTGTAATTAGGAATTCACCCGGCCCCGGATCCACGTCGAACTGCGTACCGCCGAGGTCCTGGTCGGGATAAAAGCGTGCATTGTTTGGATTCGGCACGTTGGCGATCCGTCCAAACGCTGCCGCGGTACCAGCCGGGATATTGTTTGGATCGCCCGCGTTGACGGGTGTACGGATAAACTGGTGGTTTTTCTCTTGAGCAATGTCAACGAGTCCGGAAAGGCGGAAGTTGAGATCACCCGTCTCAAACGCACCGTGAAAATCACCGTCGATATCGTTAGGCAAGGTAATCGCCAAACCTGGATAACCGCCCGCTTCAGCGAAGGTGACATCGTCAGCAGTGCTGGTGGTGCCGAAGTCGTCCACCGTCGTCAGATCGCTGAAACCGGCATGGTTAAGGATCAGATCTGCGTAGACATCCACACTTGCACCGTGGGCAGCACCTACCATGCGTTTTAGGGAAGTTTCGGTACCGTAGGCCGTTGGACGGCGCGCTTGCCCTAGATCGAACCGATCATAGACGTCGTAACCAACCGACTGGTCGCCCGAATCAGCACGACTCGTTGGCGGAATCCAAAGCCGGCCATAACCAAGCTCAAAGATGTCGGCCATCCGATCTTCAACTGTTTCCCAGCGAGCCTCAAAAATCTGCAACATCGCAGGTGCTGAAGCGTCCTCGGCGCGCAACGAGCCCGTGGACGAAAGCTGCAGCATCACTAGCGCACCTAATGCACAGGCAAATCGAATTGTCGGAGAAACGTTCTTCATCGTGTTCCTGAAACTTCAACACTGCGTCTAGCTTCGTTCTTCTGAGTGAAATGAAAGCCAATGTGCTGCGGTACTCGTTGCCCGCCTACCTGCGGCCTCTTTTTTTCGGTCCTACCCATCCTGCAGGCGGCTCAGACGTCAGTGCTAGTTCTACTTCATTTGCCCCTGGTTCAATGTTTTCTTTAAGCCCCGAGAATTGCTTGCTCTTGTACCACGCTGGAGTGATCAGCTTCCCTGCTGGTGGCGGACCGCCCCGCTCGCCTTGGCTCTTCTCCGGGGGCTCGTTGGCGACCACCGTGATCGCATACTCGCCCGAGGGAAGTCCAACCTCCAGACCGGTGCTTACCTCATAACGACCTTGTTCGTTGATACTTCCAATGCACGGTGGTCCCGGCGACGTGGGATAAAAGGTCACACGCCCCCGACTCAACGGCTCACCGTCGAGCGTCACAACCCCTGTTACAGTGGAGTCGTAGGTGCCACCACACCCTGCGACAGCTAGAATGAAAAGCCACGTGATCCTCTGCAGAGTTTTGCTGGACGAACTCATCGTTTTTTTCATCAGGCTCTTTCCTGGCTATCCCTCTTGCGTTTAGTTAAACGTCCCGAAATCGGGCAGTAAGGTGCCGACTCGGTACTAATTCTCCAGTGATACGATCTCTCCTCCGTCGCGGGTCGCCAGACCGCGATAAATCAACGTATCAATGCTCTCGGAAACGTATTGGACCGAACCGTCTGCCATCACGAACTGAGCACCACCCGGGTGAAGACTACGGAACCCACGCTGATCGAACCATTGATTCACCTTGATCTCTTCAACAGGTGCTCCCAGGACGAAGTAGTTCAAGGGAATTCCACAAGAGGCCCAGTCTCCATCAGAGAAAAAGGCTGCTGAGTGGAAATCCTGCTCGACAACCGACTCACCAACCAAGAAGGTGTTACTTGTACCATCGCTTACCATCCGCAACTTCACGGGATTCAAGTAGCTATTGCGAAATAGCAGACCATTGCACTCCTGCGTGTTGTGGCAGTCAGGAAGAGAGCCAAAAGCAGCGAAACTGCTGGACACACTTCCCGGGCTGGTCTGCCCTCTAGCACTACCATCTGTCACGACAGAGTCCCCAATCACACCTTTGTAGCTGGTCGTGCCAACGGTCACCCCATCCCAGTGCCATTGCTGCTCCGAGGGAATCGCCGAAGCATCCGAAGGGCAAGTTAGGAAGTCATACTGAGCACTCACAATGTCTCGTACATTGATGTGGCCCAAGCCAAGACCACGATTCGCCCGAGCTCCAAAGCTCTTATCTTCATCCATCTGCTGCTTGAGTCGATCGTAGGCCGCTTGCTGTTCCATCTGCGGTAAGGCATCAACAATCCAACCTTTGCCCAAGAAGCCGGGGCCGCCGGCATTCGGCGAGTAACGACTATCGCCATTTGCCAGCCACTCACCCTCAAGCGAAAAGTCTTCTCCCCACTGGTGGATGCTCACTGGAAGCTTCTGTTGTGCGCTTTCATAGGTCAGGCAGGCCAGTCCGAGTTGCTTCAGATTGTTACTACAGCTCATACGCCGGGCTGCCTCACGGGCTGCCTGGACTGCTGGCAGCAGCAAGCCGACCAGCACGCCGATGATGGCGATTACCACCAATAATTCGACGAGAGTAAAACCGCGTTTCTTACTTCTTGTTTGGGGAATGTTCATCTCTAAACTCGCTTCCATCCGTTGCGGAAAAGTTTGCCTGTCTGCTCGTTAAAAAGAGGACTCCCCGCCCGCTCCTCTCAAGCAGAGCGGGGCGGGTTGTCCGTTCGTTACTCACTCTTCTTCACTTTCAATCAATCCTTCAACACTTAGCTACGACGACGGCTGCAGCCGAGTCCCACCAGGCCAAGACCGAACAGCACCATCGAAGTCGGTTCAGGAATGGGAACAGCAATCGTAAAGAACTGGTCCCCCTGGAAGTTATTGAAGTCGATCCCTGAAAGGTTACCGATGAAGCCACCTGAACCATCACCACCAAGGTTACTGTTGGGGCCAATGCCACCCAGGAATTGGTTTGAGTGGAAGTTATTGTCACCGTTGCCGTAGGCAGCATGAATCTTGATGATGTCACCTGGGCTTGGGTTACCAAGGTCGGCTAGATCAACAGAGAATTCCAACCCGGTCAGCACGCTGGCTGGATCTTCGGGAGGATTCGTCGGTGCGGCAGTTCCACCAGCAACACCAGCAATATTGGTGTTGTTGAAACCGAAATCGACATCCTGGGTAAGGAAAGTACCAGCGTCAGCACCTGTCGTTGCAGTGCCACCTGCGGCGATGGTACCGGACTGAACCCCGGTCCCGACACCAACAGTAGCTGCACCAAAGTTACCTAATTCTGCTCCTGCAGAGCTATTTGCGCGATCGACGATGTCGAGTTCAAACGCACCGCCGCCCCAACGACCAAACAAGTGATAGTCAGCTTCGAAGCCAGCATCAAAAGTTAGGCCGCCAAAGTTCGCGGCAAGGTCGGAAAAGTCGTAGGTCAGAGAACCATCAAGCACGTTCTCACCACCGGCAACCGAGTCAATAAACACGCTCACCTTATTGAAGTTTGGCTCGACGTTTCCTGTCAGCATGACATACAAGCGACCACCACTGATCGTCGCATAGCCAGCATCGAGTTCACCACCACCACCGAATCCAAGGGGATCAGTGTTGTCGCCAAACTGCGTCTGTACATTTTGCACGGCTAAAGCCGGACCGTAGTCGGCAACGTCCAGCGTGCCGTCAACAACAGGCTGCCCCATTGCCGGTACCGCCAGCAACGCAACCGCCAATAAACTTCCTAAATACTTCATGATGCTACCTCCGGGGATTTCACCCCCTCTAAAACAAAACTTCGAGTGCTGCTAATCGTCAGCGACTTTTAGCAACGCCCCTCCAAAAAACGATAAGTGCCTCAACTACTGGATTAAAACACGGAACCCCCGCAGGCGTTCTCCTCAATCACTAAGATTCTGTCTCTAATACGCTGCCAACGCGAAAGGTGGCAGTTCGCTTGTCCAGCTTGACTTGGCAAGCTGTGATTTTTGCTTCATCAAAGGTTGAAAAGTGATGCTTCGCATCAGACGGCCACGATTTTGACCCCACCGCTGTGTTACAGCGGATAAGTTACTGCCAACTCGCAGCTCATCGATCTCGTGAATTTTCTCACCATGAAAATTGGCTAGGCTTACGCGATCAAACGCAAAATTGCCTCGCAGCCTCGCTACTGGCTCTGACCGAGAAATCTCTTTCGGCGAGCGAGGATCACGGTAAATCTCCAGCGTGTCACGGTTGTCCGTCCCATACATTATTCTAATCACAAATAAGCTGGTTGTCGTACTTTCTATGCCTAGCGAGGGGGCGTTTTCCTTGCGGTAAACGTTTACATTCGAGGTGGCACAATAACCCGCATCTTCATCCCCACTGCCGATACATAGGACCCGATTCGCGTTGCCATCGCCGCGGTGGAGCTCAAATCCGTAGAAGTCATCACCCGTCTTGGATACCCTCTGCAGGAAGCTCAAATAAACGCGTTTTCCGTCACGCCCGATTAACCGGACTCCGTCTTGATTTTCAACTAAGCCCGCGGCGTCGAAAACGCCTCCCACTGAAGTGGCTAGACTTCGACGGATCCGATTCTCATGACCGGTAATCGAGGCACGATTCCCCAGCGGCACCATCCCTTCGACGGCTAGACTACCTTTCGCGACACTGTTGGTGTCTCGGCCCTCGACTTCATCTGCTGCGATACTGAACCACGGACCAGCCCACCCAAAGCCACCATTTTGCGCGGTCAACGGCCCCGCTGGATACGTGAAGCCCTCGTAAGCCAGGAGCCCGTCGTGGGGGCCCGCTGAAGGAGCCAAGCTGCGGATGAACTTGGCATCGTCAGCTGGAAACTCGGTTACGGTTGTCGAGACGGGATTTACCCGAATGGCTTCCGCCGCGTTGAGTTGCAATCGTTCCCGGGGCCTGCCACTGCCATCTAGCACGTCGGCTCTGACGAATCCATTGAAGACGTGAACTTCCGAAGCACCTGAGGCGAGCGCGTGCAAGCCGAACTCGGTACCAACATCAAACAGATCGAGCGTCTGGGTCGCAACACGAAACGAACTGGCACGATTCGGAACCACCGCGGCAAGGCGTCCTGAAGACAGCTCGGCGGCGGCTGGGCCGCTGACGACGAAAGAAGCGGGGCCTTCCAGTAGAATAGTCGCGCCATCGTCGAAAGTGATTTCCGCCAGCCCTTCGGCAAGCTCAAGCCGCTGGCCAACTTCGAGTTGGTCACCATACCCAACCGCTTCAGCGGACTTCTGCCACAGGCAGTTGTGAGTTCCAGTAACCCTTGCGACTGCAGTACCAGCAGACTGATTAGCACTCTCTGCTTGGCTAGGACGTTCCAAATCACCGCCGCGTGACGCGAGCCAGACTCCTGCCGTCACAGCGATCAAAGCCAAGGAAGCTGCAATCGCGACCGTCCAAGCTTGAGGAGTAGGGATGAACTTACTAGCTGCAGGCGAGGATAGCTCGACGTGCGGAAGAGTCTCTTGTTGACCGGACTGTCGCATCGCCAAAGAAGGCTCGCTGTAAAGCTCTGCGTGCATGGCCATATAGTTGGCGTAGGTCGTCCGCGCTTGCGGCTCCTCAAAAAGCCAGCGGTCGAGCAGTTCGCCATCGGCTTCGCTCAGGCAATCGTTGCACAAGTCGCCGAGCATCGTCAGCAGCTTGTCCTTCGAGTAACTTTGCCTAGTGTTCGGTCGCAGAGTCATAGCAGCCCCTCCTGAGCAATTTTGCGATCGATGCACTCATGAAGCACACGGCGGATTCGATTCAGTGCTTTATAAACAGTATTCACGGGTCGATCGATTTGCTCGGCTACTGACTTAAAGTTTGTCGTTTCTTCGCTGTAACAGAGTTTGACGAGTTGCTTGTCGTTCTCGGGAAGTTGCTCAATACAGTGCCGGAGTGCGTCGCGGCGGAACTCCAACAGGTCGGCTCGTCGTGTTGTCTCCTGAGCAACCAAATCCAAAGTTGCATCGCTTAGCTGAAAACCATGCCGTCGTCCCTGCCGGCGAAACTTCCGAACTTGGTTATGGGCAATCACGCTCGCCCACTTTACAAAATCGGTACCTAACTCGAATTGCTCGTAGTTCCGCCAAATCACAACGCTAATCTCTTGGAATACCTCCTCAGCATCCGCTGGGCTCGAAAGCAGCGTCACCAAATAGGCGAATAACCAGCGATCGTGCTTAGCGAACAGTCTCGCAAAGGCATCCCGGTGCACATCCCCAGGAGAATCAGGCCCCGAAGAGTCGGCCTCCTGGAAGTATCGCTCTGATCCCGGCTCCGGGACCTCTTCTCTGCCTGCCCCATCCGTGAATTCTTCCGTCATGTGAAGGCTCCAACTGTCCTTGCAAACGTTGTCACGAGAAACGCTGCCACCAGGAAAAAGAGCCCCATTCTTGAGGTGGAACCGTAGCCGTGGAGACAAGCCTGCGTATAAGTAAGGCGCTGAGCCATCGATTTTGGTATGAAGAAATCTTCACAACCTGGGATTTTAAGCCTCCCACACACGCCGAAACAACGTAAGCGATTGCAACCAAATAGTTTGCAACAATTCACATCCGGCTGATTTTTATCTTGATTTCCCCCCGAAACGCTAGCCCCCCCAAATCTAGAGCCCCCCCAAATGAAGACCCATCAAGTACGAGTGAGCCCCTCAGCAGAGCATCTGCCCCGCGAGCAGCAACTTGCCTGGAAACTGGCCGAATTGGCAAGTGAGGACGTTGCCGTTGACCCGGAAGCCGCGGAAATGGTGGCCAATCGGGTGATCGACAATGCGGCGGTCGCCATTGCCGCGGTGAATCGCCCGCCGGTGGCCCATGCCCGTGCTCAAGCGCTTGCTCATCCCCGGAGCGATGGCCGAAGCGGTGCATGTCTGTTCGGGATCGACAACACCCAGCACTTTGACGCGGAGTGGGCCGCTTGGGCGAATGGCACTGCCGTGCGCGAACTCGACATGCACGACACTTTTCTGGCGGCTGACTATTCTCACCCTGGTGACAACATCCCTCCATTACTGGCGGTTGCTCAACAGTGCGGTTGCGATGGTGCCGCTTTGGTTCGCGGGCTAATCGCGGCGTACGAGATTCATGTCACGCTGGTGAAAGGCATCTGCCTCCACAAACACAAGAAAGATCACATTGCGCACCTCTGCCCGGCGCAAGCGGCAGGGATTGGGGCGATGCTCGGATTGCCCACCGAAACCATCTACCAAGCAATCCAACAGGCGGTGCATGTCTCGTTTTCAACCCGCCAATCACGTAAGGGTGAAATCTCCAGTTGGAAAGCCTACGCCCCTGCCCACGCTGGCAAGCTCGCAATTGAAGCCGTGGACCGCGCCATGCGTGGCGAAGGCAGCCCTTCGCCCATCTACGAAGGTGAGGACAGCGTGCTTGCCTACATGCTCGACGGCAAGCAGTCCAATTATAAAGTGCCGCTACCAGAAAGAGGAGAACCGAGAACTGCGATCCTTGAAACCTACACCAAAGAGCACTCTGCGGAGTACCAAGCGCAGGCCCTCATCGACTTGGCTTTCAAATTACGCGAGAAGATCACCGACTGGGAATCGATCAAGCGCGTCACGATTCACACAAGTCACCACACGCACTACGTGATTGGCACGGGAGCGGGTGATCCCCAAAAGTCCGATCCAAACGCTTCACGCGAAACGCTCGATCACAGCATCATGTACATCTTCACCGTTGCGCTGCAGGATGGCCGTTGGCACCATGTGGATAGCTACACACCAGAACGTGCGAGCAGGCCCGACACGGTAAGCCTTTGGCAAAAGATCGAAACGCGCGAAGACCCACACTGGACCGAGCGGTACCACGCGATTGATCCCAAAGAAAAAGCCTTTGGCGGGCGTGTCGAAATCGAATTCGAGAACGGCGAGAAACTCGTCGATGAGTTGGCCGTTGCGAACGCGCATTGCTACGGCGCGAAACCGTTCGGACGTGCGGACTACATCAACAAATTTGGTACACTAACCGAAGGCTCGATCGAATCCGCTGAGCAGACACGCTTCCTTCAGCTTTGCCAGCGATTGCCCGAGCTTACCGCGGAAGAGATTCGACAACTCAACGTCCAACTCGATCCCGATTCGCTAACGCACGCTGAGCGTGACGCGAAAGGAATTTTTTGATGTCTGCAGCGAAGAAGACCGCCGACGAAAAACGCAGAGGGTTCCGACAGAAGCTAGCGAGTGGCGAGCTGCTGCGATTTCCCGGTGCGTTTTCACCGTTGGTGGCCATGCTGATCGAGGAGATCGGCTTCGAAGGCGTTTACATCTCGGGCGCCGCTCTCTCGGCGGACCTTGGGTTGCCCGACATCGGGCTAACAACGCTGACCGAAGTCACTGAGCGTTCGCAAGCAATCGCCCGCATGACTGCGCTTCCTGTGATCGTTGACATCGACACGGGGTTCGGCGAGCCGGCAAATGTCGTTCGCACCGTCGAGTCAATGGAAGCCGCCGGGTTATGCGGTTGCCATCTCGAAGACCAGCAATTTCCCAAACGGTGCGGTCATCTCGACAACAAACAATTGGTGCCCGCCGACGAGATGGTCCGCAAAGTGAAAGCGGCCTTTGAGGCCAAAACTGACGAGAACTTTTTGATCATCGCCCGCACCGACGCCCGCGGCGTGGAAGGACTCGACGCGGCAATCGAGCGAGCAAAGCAGTATATCGACGCAGGCGCGGAGATGATCTTCCCCGAAGCCCTCAAAGACGAGAAAGAATTCGCCGTATTCCGTGAAGCGGTTGATGTCCCTCTGATGGCTAATATGACGGAGTTTGGCAAGTCGGCATTACTTACGACTGAACAGCTTTCCAATCTCGGCTACAACTTGGTGATCTATCCCGTCACGGCATTACGGCTTGCCATGCAGGCAATTGAGTCGGGCTTTCGCAAGTTGGCCGAAGAAGGAACCCAGCAGTCAATCGTCGAAAACATGCAAACCCGTGCTCGGCTCTACGAGTTATTGAAGTACCAATCCTACGCTGAGATTGATCAGGAACTGTTCAACTTCAAGCTTTAGAATGTGTTTGAAATTCGGGAACCGACCGCGAAGCGGTACCTTAAGTTCCCTCTCCCGCTTTCGGGAGAGGGTTAGGGTGAGGGCAATAAATCAATAACAGCCGAAATTAAGTTTCTCCAACGAGTTACCCATGTCAGCACCTGACCGATTCGTCGCCAAGAAAGGCCTGGAGGGCGTCGTCTTCGACACGACCGCCGTCTCGCACGTTCTCCCTGAGCAAAAGTCGCTCTATTACCGCGGCTATCCCGTGCACGAGTTGGCTGAAAATTGCGAGTTCGAAGAAGTTGCCTACCTCTTGCTCTACGGTGAATTGCCGACGCAGTCGCAGCTTACTGACTTTAGCGAGCAGGAGCGAAGCTCGCGCAGTTTGAGCGAAGGGCTACAGAAAGTCATCGAACAGTTCCCAGCCGACGGCCACCCCATGGATGCCGTGAGGACGGGAGTCAGCTACTTGGGGATGGAACCAGATTTCGCCGGCGCTGACACGCCTGAGTCCGCCATCCGAAAAGGGATTGGACTCATCGCGAAGATTCCAAGTATCATCGCCACCGCTCAACGCGTGCGGCGCAACCAAGAACCGATCGCTCCGCGAGACGACCTTTCCATCGCAGCCAACTTCTTCCACATGTGCCAAGGCGAAGTTCCTGAGCCCGAGTTGGTGAAAGCGTTCGACGGAGCCATGACGCTCTACGCGGAACACGGCTTCAACGCATCGACCTTCACCGCGCGGGTCATCGTTTCCACGCTTTCCGACTTGTGCGGAGCGGTCAGTGGCGCGATTGCCGCGCTCAAGGGTTCTTTGCACGGCGGCGCCAACGAAGCGGTGATGCATCTGCTCGAAGAGATCGTCTCCGAAGAGCGTGCCCTGCCCTGGCTCGAAGAAGCGCTCGCCAGCAAACGCAAAATCATGGGCTTCGGCCACCGCGTTTATCGCAACGGCGACTCTCGCGTCCCCACGATGAGCAAGTACCGCGATCAGCTCGCTGAACTCAAGGGCGGCCAGAAGTGGCTAGAGATATCCCGCATCCTCGAAACGGAAATGGTCGCTCGCAAGAACATCCACCCCAACCTCGATTTCCCCGCCGGCCCGGCGTACTACCTCATGGGTTTCGAGATTGATCTGTTCACGCCCATCTTCGTCATGGCTCGCGTCGCCGGGTGGACGGCTCATGTGGCGGAGCAACTCACGGAGAATCGACTCGTTCGACCACTTGCAGATTATGTGGGGGCGGAGCCGCGGTCGGTAGTGGAGATTGGTGCGCGAGGTTAGTTGACGAAATAGCTCAAGGTCAATCGATCTCCGGGACACCACTGCTGTGGGAGTTGCTAGTCCGCAGAGAAGTTAAGCCAGAGAAGCTGTGGAAGAAATCTCTAAGTGGTTGTATTGGAGGTGAGCATGGGAATTCATGAAGCAGAGGCCGCGATGCTGAAGCTTGAATCGGCGAAATGCTCGTTTGATTATGGCAGGACCGCGTACTATCGCGAGAAAGTCCGAGACTTTGTCGAAAGCAAGAATGCGTCTTTTCCTGGTACGCCAGTATTTTACGATTTGTCTCAGGGAAGAACTGAGTTGCCAAAACATCTTGGTGACCGGATCGAACAATGGATGGCGAACCATCCCAATTACTCACCATACATGAGAACGTTTGCAAGAAACTACCTGATTAGCCTACTGGATGACGAGTGCGATGCGACTGTGTATGGTCACCTTACTGAATGCGCCTGCGAAGGAGGCGATTTTTATTTGGAGACTGGTGTGATCTACTTGCGCGATGTAACAGCAGTTTCGACGATTGGCTGAAGCTTTTAGGTCTGTGATTGAAATCGTCGGCTGCCACCTCTAAGGCCTCCTCACTCACCACCCTTCCGAAGCGCCCGGCCCGCAGTAACTCTAGTCAGCTTGCCGTCATCAATTGCTAACTGGCCGTTGACCAAGACGAACTTCACCCCCGTGGAGACTTCAAAGGGCGACTGATACGTTGCCCGATCGCGAAACTCGTCGGGAGCGAATACGACGACGTCGGCGTAAGTGCCCGGCTTGAGTGTGCCGCGATCACTGAGGCCGAGGATCTCGGCGGGCAAACTGGTCGAGCTGCGGATCGCCTGTTCCATCGTGACGACTTGCTCTTCTAAGGCGAACCGCCCAATTTTTCTTGGGAAGGTACCAAAGCTGCGCGGGTGAGGGTTGGTGCCGTCGGCGATCTTCACGCTTCCATCCGAGGCCGTCGCGACCCAGGGCAACGTCATGGCGTAGTAAAGGTCGCGATCGTCCATGCTGAAACTCACGCCTTGTTGGTCACTCGATCGTAGAATGTCGATCGCCACCTCTACGGGCTCGCGTTTCTCTTCCTTGGCAATTTCGCTGATCAACTTACCAACCCACTCGGGATGTTCCGGGCAACTGGCGACCATGATGGGGCCACGGCCTTCGAGGGCATCGCTGATGAGCTGGCGGAGGCGTTGGTTTTCTGCGGGATCATCCAGCTTTTTTCTGATCGCAGCGTTTCCGCCTTCCCGCTCTTTATCGGGGAGCAACATCGCACTAATCGAAGTACTGCTGGCGTTGTAGGGATATTGATCGGCAGTAACGCGAAGACCCTCGTCACGTGCTTCATTGATAAGTGCCGCCGCCGCGCGCAACTTGCCCCAGTTTCGTTTCTGGCTCGCCTTGAGGTGCGAAATGTGAACGGGGAGATCAGCGCCTCGTCCTATGTCGAGCGCCTCCTGAATGGCTTCAAGCAGTTGGTCCCCTTCGTTACGCATGTGGCTGGCGTAGATGCCACCTTCCTCGCCAACCGCTTTGGCGATGGCGATCAGCTCGTCGGTGGTGGCGAAGCTGCCCGGCACGTATTGCAGCCCCGTCGACATGCCCCACGCGCCGGCTTGCATGCCTTGCCGTGCTAGTTCCTGCATCTTGGCAAGCTCTTTGTCGGTGGGAGCCCGTCGTGACTGACCAATCACTTTATCACGCAACGAGCCTTGGGGAATGAGATGGGCCACATTGACGCCGGCCGGTTTTTGCTGGATCGCTTGATAATACTCCTCAACATCAACCGCTCCACCTCCGCAATTGCCAGTGACAATGGTGGTGCAGCCTTGCGTCAGGTAGCAGGCGGCCTCGCGCAGACCGTCAGCCACGATACGCCTTGACTTCTTGTCAGCGCCCTTGCTGCCCTGGGAGTCGTCGCCAATCATCGCATCGCTGTGATTGTGTAAATCGATAAACCCAGGCGCGACGACCAGCCCCTGGCAGTCGATCGTGCGATCGATGTCCCCACGCTCAAACTGACCAACGGCAACGATCCTGTCACCGGCAATCGCCACATCGCCCCGCTTACCGTCACTTCCCGTCCCGTCGACGATCAGGCCATTTTCGAGCAAAACATCCGCGTCAACTTTCGCATGAGCTTGCCCGAGGATGCTAAGAGAGAAGACAACTTGTAACGCGAAGACGACAAGCTTCGCTTTAGACGATTGAAGGACGTAAGAAAGCATCACTGATTCCCTGCAAAGTGAGAAAGTTGACTTCCACACCAACATTCTAAACTTCTGTGAAAAGCAGAAGAACTACGCGTTGCGCATTTCTCTCTCGGAAGCACGATCAAAAGCGGCGTCAGTAAATCTCTGATCTGCTAGGTTCTAGGATATCGTCCTCCCACCGTTCACACTGATAGTCGCCCCGGTGACGAACCGCGCCTCTTCGCTCGCCAAATAGGCAACCGCGGTTGCCACATCTTGCGGCTCGCCAAAGCGTTTCATGGGGGCTGATTGAAGGTACTCCTGCTTGTCTTGCTCAGTGGCTTCTTCATGTCGTTCGACGGGGATCCAGCCGGGGGCGACCATGTTTACCGTAATGCCGTCACCTGCAAGCTCCGCGGCATTGCTCTTGGCGAGACCAATCTGCCCGCCTTTCGCCGAGACATACGGGCAGAACTCGGGCCACGCTCCCGCGAATACTTCGCTGGTGATGTGGATGATACGGCCCCATTGTTGCTCGCGCATGTGCGGCAAGCACGCTTTGGTCAGCAGGAACGGACTCTTCATAAAAAAGTCCACCATGCTCTGGAAGAAATCCCAGTCGTAGTCTTCGATTTTCTTCAGAGGCTGATCGCAAGTTGCGTTGGGGACCAGGATATCGACGGGACCGATCCTTTTCCCAATTTGCTCAATCAACTGCATGACGGATGCCTCATCAGTCACGTCGGCTTGCACCAGACAATGCTCGCCGCCGATAGCTTCTAGCTCCGCAAACGCGGCTCTGGCGGTTTCCTCGCTGTGCGAAAAATTCATGGCGACTCGCGCTCCTTGCCTCGCGAGGTGCAAAGCGATCTGCTTGCCGAGTCCACGTGTACTACCAGTTACTAATGCCGTCCGATCAGCAAGTTGTAAAGACTGCGTGCTTCCTGACATCTGGATTAGGTCCTCCTCGCAGGGAAACTAAGAGATCAACTCATGGATCGGCTCGACGTCTTCGACCCCAACCAGTTTCTGATCCAACCCGTTGTAGAAGTACGTGAGATTATTCGGGTCGAGCCCCAGTTGCTCCAGGACCGTTGCGTGTAGCTCCTTCACGGTGGTCGGTCGCTCAACCGCACGGCTGCCGAGTTCGTCGGTGGTTCCCAGCGACACGCCCCCTTTGATGCCGCCGCCTGCCATCCACATCGTGAAGCCGTAACTGTTGTGATCGCGACCGGTTCCTTTCGAGTACTCCGCCGTTGGTTGGCGACCGAATTCTCCTCCCCAGAGGACCAGAGTTTCTTCCAACATGCCGCGCTGCTTCAGATCGCGAAGTAATGCTGCGATTGGCCGGTCAGTCTCGCCCGCATGGAGCTCGTGATTATGCACCAAGTCACCGTGGGCGTCCCAGTTGTAGTCGATGTGGTTGCCTCCGGAGTAGAGCTGGATAAATCGCACGCCACGTTCGACTAACCGCCGGGCAAGCAAACACTGCGAGCCAAAATGATGCGTCCGCTCTCCTCCGATCCCATACATATCGAGCGTCGCTTGAGTTTCTTGAGTTAGATCAACGGCTTCTGGAGCCGACATTTGCATCTTAAAGGCCAGCTCGTAGCTGGCGATCCGGGCAGCCAGGCCGTCGTTGCTCGCTCGACTGGCGGCGTGTCGCTCGTTGATCGTGGCCAACGTGTCGAGCATGTCACGCTGCATCTCGCGCGTGGTCCCCGGCGGACGGGCCAGATCGAGCACCGGGGAACCTTCGTGACGGAAGGTCGCCCCCTGGTAGGTCGCGGGCATGTAGCCGCTGGACCAATTCTTTGCCCCCGAGATCGGCCCGCCGGAGGGGTCGAGCATGACAACAAACCCGGGCAAGTTTTCATTAGCGCTTCCCAGTCCGTAGTTGACCCAAGACCCCATCGCAGGGCTGCCGGAGATGAGCTTGCCGGAGTTCATCATCAGCATCGCCGAACCGTGGATTGGTGAGTCAGCCGTCATGGAATGGATGAAGGCAATATCATCAACGCACTTCCCGACGTTGGGGAACAGATCGCTAACCCACTTGCCACACTCACCGTACTGGTGGAACTTCCAACGCGGTTCGACGATCCGGCCTTGGTTTTTCTTCCCGCCGCGTCCGAAAGTCTTCACGTCGACGGTTTTATTGTCCATTCCCTGCATGTCTGGCTTGTAATCGAACGTGTCGATGTGGCTCGGCCCGCCATACATAAACAGAAAGATAACACTCTTGGCTTTCGCGATCCGCGGAGCAGGCTTGGGAGCGAGCGGATTGATGAACCGTTCGGCTCCCTTGGCTTGGTTGAAGAGGTGATCCCCGGCCAGCATCCCCGTCAGTGCCGTGGCACCAAAGCCCGCGCCGGTCTGCCAGAGAAACTCGCGACGGGTTCGATTGCAAAAGTTTTTCATTGTGGTGCTTGGTTAGTCGAGAAATACGAACTCATTCAAGTTCAAAACCATCAGGCAGAACTGCTGAAGTGCTGCTTGTTCGCTCAAACCGTGCTGACTCTGGTAGCGTGCCATCAGCGACAAGCCATCTTGAATCGTCTGCTCGTCGGGCTCGCGTTGCAATGCAAGCCGAAAAGCGTAAGCCACTTGTTCGGCCTGATCCTTACCGGCGTCACTAGTCACTCGCTTCGCGAAATGAGCAGACTGAGCCTGCAAGAATTCGCTATGTAGCAGATTGAGCGCCTGAGCCGCCTGCGTAGTGTTAAAACGCGTCTCACAGCTTGTGTCGGTTTCCGGGAAATCAAACGCGGCCAATTCGGGTGGGATAAGGCTGCGTTTGATGTGGATGTAGATACTTCGCCGTGCCTGCTCGCGCGGGGAGGATTCGCCCCAGTCCGCGCCGGGGCGGCTTTGTGTGGCACGGACTTCCGCTGAAAGTTTCGGGTAAATGCTCGGCCCGTACATTTTCAGATTCAATTGCCCGGAAACAGCGAGCACCGAATCGCGAATTTCCTCAGCAGTCAGCCGTCGCATGTCGAATCGCCAGAAGAGATCGTTCTCAGGATCGGCTGCCGCGGCGGTCGGGTTTTCGACGTAGGCCATCCGGTAGGTGTTGGAGGTGAGAATCAAGCGGTGCAGCTTTTTTAAGCTCCAACGGTTGTCGACTAACCAGCAGGCCAGCCAATCCAACAGCTCCGGGTGAGTTGGTTCCGTTCCGAAATAACCATAGTTGTTGGAGCTGCGCACGATGCCCCGACCAAAGTGATGCTGCCAGACACGATTGACGATCACTCGACTCGCCAACATGTTGTCGGGGTGAGTTATCCATTCCGCAAGAATCCGCCGTCGTGGGGCTGCGGGCACTTCCAAGGCCGTGACAAGCCCCGACGGAGCTTCGCCGAACACGTCTGGATAGTGAGGCTCGACCTGCTCGCCCAGCGCATGTGGATTGCCACGCAGCATGACGTGGGTGGGCGGGGGATCGGAGATCGTTTCCGCGAGCGAGAGCACCCATTCCGGCTTGGGTAGCTTGCTAATCTGCTTATTGAGTCGCTGCAATTCGCTGACCATCGTTTGGTACTGGGCAAGTTCGTTGGCAGACAGCACTTGCGGAAGCTTTTCCTTCAGAACTTTCGCCCTGCCCTTCCCTTCCGTGCGAACCTGATCGGCCGACGTCAACTTCTTGATGGCCGTTTGCTCAAACTGTCGCTTCGCCTTTCTGACGACGTTTCGCTTCAGCTCAAAAGCCTGGCGCGAAATCCCGACCGAGTCGGTCGCCAAATTCCTTAGACTGTAGAGTTTGGGATCGCGGTTGTCGGGCAAAGCGTACGGAGTAACATCCGCAAAAAACGCCAGCATGCCGTAGTAGTCCGTTTGAGGGATCGGATCGATCTTATGATCATGGCAGCGAGCGCATCCGATGGTGAGCCCCAAGAAAGCCTGGCTCGTAGTCGAGAGAATATTGTCGAGATCGTCGTACTTCGCCTGCAACGGGTCAGCCGGTTCGTCGTCCCAAGTCCCTAGACGATAGAAACCGGTTGCCGTGATGCTTTCGGTCGTCGGGGGGGCAAGCTGATCACCGGCAAGCTGCTCAAGGACGAATTGATCGTAAGGTCTGTCTTCGTTGAAAGCACGAATCACGTAGTCTCGATACTTCCAGACATACGGCTTGGGCGCATCGCGCTCGAAGCTGTTACTCTCGCCGTAGCGGACGACATCCAACCAATGCCGAGCCCATTTCTCTCCGTAGTGAGGCGAGGCGAGAAGGTCATTGACAAGACGCTCATACGCGTCAGGGCGATCATCGTTCGAAAAGGTGCGCAACTGCTCGGGCGTCGGAGGGAGGCCGATCACATCGTAATAGAGTCGCCGAGCGAGCACTTGCTTTTTCGCTCGATAAGCGGGAGTTAGTCCTTGGCTTTCGAGCTTCGCCAGAATGAAGTCATCAATTGGATTGGCGACCCAAGTTTCATTCTGAACTGCAGGGACCTCATGCTTCTTGGGCGGTACGAAGGCCCAATGCTCAGCGGCGAAACTCGCTCGCGATTCCAGGAGAATGAAAGTGACTAGTACAACGCAAAAAAGCGGCGAATTTCTGCAGCGATGTCGAGCCCCCCTGAGCATCCTTCCATGATAAACGATTGCCGACCAAACGAAAAACAGTTCAGAAGCCGTTCGAGCGAATCACGTTTCGGTACCAATAAGCAGAGTTCTTCAGAGTCCGCTTCTGCGAGTGGAAATCAACGTGCACCAGCCCAAACCGCTTGCCGTAGCCTTCCGCCCATTCAAAGTTGTCTAATAGTGACCAGTGAAAATAGCCTCGCACGTCGACGCCCTCTTCGATTGCACGACTCAAGTGCCGCAGGTGCCGGCGGGTGTAGTCGATGCGTTGTGGGTCGTGAACTTTGCCATCCTCGGCGACCCAATCGATATTCGCCATGCCGTTTTCGGTAATAATGATGGGCGTCTGGTAACGCTCAGCATGGAATCTCACGCCCCAGTACAACGAGTCTTCCACAACAGGCCAGTCGAAAGCAGATCGTGGCGTTCCGACCGCAAATGGTCTCTCACGTGCCGCACCTGAGTCATCGACCTCCACCGGTTGTGCCGTGTAGATATTGAGCCCGAGAAAATCGACCGGCTGAGCGATCGCCTCCATTTCGCTCGGCGTAAATTTGGGCACGTCTTTGCCGTACCGTTGCAGTCCGGCGTCGGGATACTGCCCGAAAAAGACCGGATCGTTGAACCAAGTGTTGTTCCAAAGCGTGCGATCAGGAACATCCATCGTCGCACGCTTGGCAGCCTCGATCGTGGCAGCCTTCACGTCTGCAGGGAATTTCGCAATGCCGACCGGTGCCCAGCCCACTATCGGAGTGGACTTCGCTCTTTCGCGTATCACTTCGACGGCTCGCCCATGCGCTAGCAAGGAGTGATGGGCGGCCAGCAATTGATCCGCTAGTGGCAATTCGTTACCAGGTGCGTTGGTCCCGTTGCCGTGGCCAAAGTGCAAGAAGCATTGCGGCTCGTTCAGGGTGATCCAATGTCGAACGCGATCCGAGAGCCGTTCAACAACCAATCGCGTATAGCCTGCGAACCAGTCAACAGTCTTGGGATTGAGCCAACCTCCCTGCTCGTACAGCGTCTGAGGGTAGTCCCAGTGGAAAAGCGTGATCCACGGCTGAATATTTGCTTCCAGCAATGCGTCGACTAGCCTGTCGTAGAACGCAAGACCCGCTTCATTCACTTCACCAACACCCGTGGGCAACACTCGCGACCAGCTCACCGAGAAACGATAAGCCTGCAGACCGATTCTCTTCATCAGGGCAACATCTTCGCGAAAGCGCTTCACGTGATCGCAAGCCACGTCGCCAGTCTCTCCATAGCGAATCTTGCCTTCAGTTTGGCAGAACGTATCCCAGACACTCGCTGCCCTACCCTCCTCTTTGGCCGAACCTTCGATCTGATAGGCACTGGTCCCAGCTCCCCAGAGAAAGTCGCTCGGAAAGTTCACTTTGGATGGCGACTGCTCAATGATCATAAAGTGAACCTTGAGAATCAATCTGTGAGAAGTTGTAAGGTTGCCGTCACTGGAAAATGATCAGAAGGGTAACGCCCCTCTTTGTTGAAACGCACGATGCCTGCTTCGAGGGTGCGGAAGTGCTTCGAGTGAAGTATGAAGTCGATTCGATTTCCGTAAGTCCAGCCTTTGAAGTTATTGAAAGTTCCTTCTTCGGCCCGTAGGCGAAACTGGTCCCGTACCTCATCAATCGGCTCAGGCAAAGGGTAAACAGACCGGTAACTGTCGATCAATCGCAAAGGGTTCTCTTGAGTGGGAGTAACGAGTTGCGTGAACGCCGGATTCTCTGGCGGGACATTCAAATCGCCCATGACCAGAATGGGTCGATCTCCAGCCAGTTCAGGCAGACGCTTACGAATCAGCACTGCCGAGAAGAGGCGCGAGTCTTGAATCTGATGATCCCAATGCGTGTTCAGTACGACAAGTTCGCGCCCTTCGGCAAGAAGGTCATTGAGAATGATCCAAGAGGCGATTCTAGCGCAGCAAGTCTTTGGGTAACGGGAACCAGGTTGATCCGCTTGTTCATTCAGCCAGAACGTCCCCTGATCGACCGGCTCGAAACGCGAGCGACGAAACAGAATCGCGCAGTACTCGCCCGTTTGCTTGCCATCGTCCCTACCCACGCCGTAGAAACCGTGCTTCGTCAGCATCCTCCGAATGTCTTGAACTTGATTCATGAGCGGTTCTTGAAGGCAGAGGATGTCGGGGTCGAAGTCTGAAACCATCTGCAAGACCAAATCACGACGGTGCTTGCCTGACAGGGAGATCCAAGAGTTCTCCTTGGGACTCAAGTAACCCTCCGCCTCGTCGAAGCGGATGTTGAACGACATCACTCGACTTGCATGGGGCTGGTCCTGGGCTTGCACAGAAGCCGCAACCGCCCACAGAACAACGGCTAACAAAGAGAGACACATAGACTGATCTTGGCTTCTTGCGCAAGGTGCCGCAAGTCAAAAAAGGGCCTTCGCCTAACCAGCGAAAGCCCCTTACGAGAAAGCAAATTGCAAAGGTCAGTTAAGCCTTACGACGACGACCCAGGAAACCTACGAAACCAAGGCTAAGCAGCATCGCGCTCGTTGGCTCAGGGACTTGAAGAACGAAGTTGTCGAGGAACGCAGACTGCCCGCCTGGGATCACCGTGTCCTCACCATCGACCATGAAACCAGAAACGGTTAACACGTCACCAGCGGTCACACCCGAAAGAGAAATGGAGAACGGCGTGCCCATGGGATTTCCTGAAGCAGCGCCGCCAAGGTTACCATCGGGGATGACTGCGGCGTTCAGATCGATCATGGCTGATCCGCCCGTACCGCTTGAGGTCAACGAAACACCAAACTCTCTGGAGAGGTGGTTCACTTCCCGACCTGCACGAAAGGAGAGCGTGTAATCGCCATCCGCCGGTGCGATCACGCTCTGTGTGATGTCAGCTTGGGCGAGTGGCTCGCCACTGTTTCCTTGATCACCCTCAAATGAACGGAACCAAATGCCGGTACCAGTCCCAGGTGCTTGAGTTCCTCCCACACCGGTATTGTTCGCATTTGCAAAACCGGTTTGAAACTGTGCGGCGCGATCGACGCCGTCCGGCATGTTGATCGTTAGCACCCAGTCGCTGTTGCTTGTGGTCGAGCCACTCATCGCGTCGTCGAAGGAACCATCGTCGAGCAAGTTGGCCTGTGCCGAACTTGCTAATACTGCCACCAAAGCAATGGCGGCAAACAGACTGAATCGCTTCATGAGTCATACCCTCCTACTTAAAAAGACATCAAAAAGTTGTGCCGCAGCAATAAAAACCAATCTGCAGCCATCTGGCAAACTGACGTCAGTTTGCAAATCAAACACATCGTTACTCGCCACTAGGACGATCCTTGCAAGCGCTTTCAAAAATTGCGTCAAATAAGTTCAGGAGTATCTTCAGGGTTATTCTTGGGAGGTTTGAAGTCGGACCAAGAAACTGCGTGAGGAGCTAAGAACCTTTGCCCAACCAGGGCGTTCGTGATCGTTGAACCAGTCCGGAAAGCGCCAATCCAACGCCCAAGATGACCAAAGTGTTTGGCTCGGGAACAGCACCGGTCGCCGCGACTGAAAGTCCCGACATCCCATAGTCTGTTTGAAACTGTGGAATCAGGCCCGGATCGGCTCGCTGAATCATCAAAAAGTCAGTGCCGTCGACATCACCGTCGTCGTCCACATCCGCGGTGGCTACAGCCGTTGGGTCGGTAATCGAAAAATTTGAAAACGTAGCGGTGTAATCATCGAGCCCAATGTTGTCGGCAACCACCTGCATGCGAAAGCCAATGTGGGTTCCGTCGCGAAGACCACCGTCGATTGCTACGCCATTGACTGTCTGAGTTTGGATTTCCAAAGGGCCAGAAGTGAATTCCCCGCCTGGACTGCTGGGATCTGTATCGATCATGTATTCGAGCGTTCCCCGAGAAATAAATCCACCACCGTCTCGCTCTGGTGGAATGTAAAGCATCGTCAATCGTAAGGTGTCGCCAGCGGTGTAAAAGACTAGCTCGTTGTTGGTAAAACTATAATTGGGGATCAGCGTCGAACTCGAGACGCTAATCTGCCCTGGTTCAGTGCCGCCAAAAAGGTTGTTTGTCGTTTGAGCGGTGAATTGCGTTTTGACATTGTTTCCACCCGGATCGGAGTCGATGTAGAAACCGATTCCCTTACGATTGAGCGGATTAGTCGTTGCTAGATTCACATCGAAGCTAATCTCGAAAGGGTTTTCTTCTTGGAAGTCGTAGGGAGTGGCCCCCCCATCATCGGAAAAGACGAAAAAGTGTCCGTTGGACTCAAACAATGAGCCCCCATCCGAGGCACAAACGCCTGGATTAGTCTGACAGATCGAAGGGTGATCGATTCCGGTTTCAGTGAGAATCACTTCATTGTCATTGACATAAGACAGTGTCGGGGCGGCGTGGGGATTCCCCGCGTTAGGGTCAGGCGTGACGGTCGTACCCGCGAGATTCGCGAAAATGGCAAACGGATTGTAGTTGACGCCGTTGATACCCAGATGATTGTTGGCTTGCGTCTGCGCGTTTAGCGTCGAACCTGGCGCGATTGCAAGTACGAGCAGTGTGCCAATTAATGCGAATCGATAACTCATGACTCCCCCTTAATACTCTCTATCGTACTCAGCCCCGAAATCCGCACAGTAACAAAAACTAATCAATTTGAGTCACCTCACCGTCAGCCCGGTTACCCAGCAGATTAAAGATCTCGCGGTCGATCTCGTAGTTCAAGAAATGTACGGATCCGTCGCCGTAGACCCCATTCATTCCACCCGCATGAGCTGAACCGAAACTCCGACCTCCTCCGATCACCGGAGATGACGGGTTAGCTTGATCGTTGAAGGCGGGCTCCTCTGCATCCGGCCCCATTGACCAAAAAGTCGAGCGAATCACGTCCCAGTCCCAGCCGTCCGACCAACCTCGATCGTCCCACCCTGCCCCAGTGGCATACTCACTAGGAATGAGCCGCTTTTCGCCAATCCACAGGGTATTGCTACTACCATCGGGAATTTTCTCGAACGAGACTTTTCGAGTAAATCCCAGCGAATACGCATTCGGATCATCGGGAGCAAACTGCGACCAATCGCAACGTTGAGTAATGCCCCTGAAGATCGCATTGCCCCAGGTGTTTAGCGCTGACGCGTTGTTAACAAAAGGATAATCTCCCCCACACCCTTGGCAGCCATCCCAAAGGGCCGGTTTGTCGGCACCAGGATTAGCCAAGAGTTGATCGTAGTTACCCGCGGAATAATCGCCAGCGACAAACTCGTTTCGCGAAGGCCCTGCGGTGGCGGCCGCGTAGTCCATTAGATAGAAAGTCCACCCGCCCCACTCAGCCCCCGCCATCGGTTGGCTTAGCGTTGGGCCACGTCTTGAAGGACAGTTGTACATCTCAACAGGCGTCTCCGAGAGAACACGCATAGCATTCTTGACAGCCGACCCGTCATGCAAACTTGCAGCCGTTTGCGCAACATTATCTTGCTCGAGATGCGGCAGGATCTGATAGGCCCAACCGAGCCCCTGCTTGAACGGACCGTTCGGCTTACCGCCTGTAAAATAAGCGTCGAAGCTGGGGAAGTTTTTGGTTCCCCCCAAGGGAAAATGCCCCCTTGCTGACTCGAAGTTGAGGCCTGCCAGACCGATTTGCTTCAGATTATTCTGACACTGACTACGTCGAGCAGCCTCTCGTGCAGCCTGGACTGCCGGCAACAACAATCCGACAAGCACTCCGATAATGGCAATAACAACAAGAAGTTCGACTAGCGTGAACCCATGATAATTATGCGTTCTTGTCTTTAGAGATGTTGTATTCATGGCAATGCTCTTCTCACGTCAACTGAGGAGGAACTAAGTCGTTGAATTGCTAAGACTTACGGTTTAACGTTCAACAAGCCAACCAAACCTTTCGTCATCGACTTCTCTAACTGCTCCGGTGTTATCCGCGACATAGCGCCGACCATCCACGCCCTGCTGTTCGTAACCAACAATACCTTGACTGCTTCGAACCTTATTCCCTTCCGTCGAAAAGATGTAAGGCTGATTATCTCGCGGTGAAACAAAGAAATTATCGATGGTCAGATTCTTATCACTCATATACTGAGCACCATGCTTCTCGACATAGCGTTTAAAGTCTTCTAGCTGCTTTGGAATTTTACCGCGGTTGTCACGGGTATAGTCCATGTAGGCCATCGCCAGCCAACGAAAGTGCGAGTTTTCTCTCTCCAGAGCCGCGGGCGATGCCTTAGGGCTACAACCTAAGCTCGCAAGCATAAGCGATGCTACCAAGTAGGTAGCGAACAAGTTCCGAACGAAAAGCATTGGCACCTTACCCGCCTACAAGGTAGGGGAGCCCTAACTAACAACCCAATAATCTTGGGGCAACAAACATCATCTTACTCCCCATTATCATACATGAAGCACCAATTACTGCAAGCGCTTTCATATTGGTTTTTCAAGTATTTTTCTTCCCGTGAAAAGGCCCTACACGAGTCAATTTACCGTGTTCCTCCGTCCACGCTAGGTATGATACGGGAGAGCCCTATCTTAGTGGAAATCTGGTGTTTTCTGACGCTCGATCCCGAAACAGCAAGAACGTGATGAAACCGCCCTTTAAACTACTGCTCATTGCCCCATTCCTGATTGGACACTTTTGCGCCCTGGACGCAGCTATTGCTCAGCAATTCGAAGCCGCCCGGAATGATCAAATAGCAAAACTCCAGACATACATCCTCGATGCCATCCAACCCTCCGGCTTGGTACGCGATTCCTTAGTTCTCAGCGGCAACAGCTTTCATCCGGCGACACCGGACGCTGCCGGCTTTGCGCTGCTCGGTCTGAGCTCTCTCGACCATCTCGGAACTCTGCAGAACGCCGATCAGCATGTCATCGACATTCTCTCCGCCCACACTGGCAACACCCCGGGCGTGACGCCTGAACGGTCGGCCGATGGCCACTTTATTCACTTCATGGACATCGCCGACGGAACCGACCCGCCTGGATGGGACGATTCCTACAGCCCCATCAGTTCAGCGCTCATTGTCGCTGGGGCGCAGTTCGCCAAGAATCACTTCTCCGAAAACCAAACAATTGCAGACCTTGCCGACGAACTGACCAACAGCATCGACTTCGACGCAGCTATCCATCCCAGCCTTGACGGGCGCATTTTCTTGGATATGACCAAGAGCGGTGGAGGCAGCGGCGGTGCGGTGAGACCATGGAATGAATTCATGCTTGTGCATAGCCTAGCACTCAAGCAACCCAACAACAATCGTGCCCTGGCTGTCGCGGGCGACTGGCTCGACGTGAATCAGATCACGAAACGCACCTATGATGGAACGCCCACACTGAGCGATTCGCAAAACAACTTTGCTCCGGCGTTTTGGGTGCAACAAATGCACTTCTTCAATGGCGACTTCCGTCACAACGCTGATTTCGAGACTTATTTCGAAAATGCACGCATCGCTGATGAGGCTTATTCTACGGACGTCCTTGGCGAAACTTTTCGTTATGGACTCACGGCGGGAGTCAGCCCCCAGGGGTACAACGCGGATCGAATCCTGAATCACCCAAACAATGTTTTTTCTCCCGAAGCTGTCGCTGCTTGGGGCGACATGGACACCTTCTTGGATTTCTATAACAGCCAGTACCCAACAACCGACTCACGGTATCGTTACGGTCTAGTACGAGAATCTGCGACTCAGCCAACGTGGGTCCCCAACGATACGGCACTCGTCGATCACCTGTTCTTGCTTTTTGGTCTCGTCGAAAGTATCCACCCCAACTTCTACGCGGATCGAGTCTTCGCCCCCTACATCGCGGGTGATTTTGATGATGATGGGATGGTTGCGGGAGCAGATTTTCTCGAATGGCAACAAGAAATACCAGCGGCCTACGACTCGATCGACCTGTCGAACTGGCTCGCCAACTACGGAAGTGGTGCCTATGCTTCAGGGGCTTTCGTGAGTGTCCCGGAGCCGCAAACCGTCTGGCTCTTAGCCGTTCTCTTGGGATTGACGCTCAAAAAGAGGCGGAGAATCGAAGCGGCGGCACGACGCTAGAGTCGCACTACCACTTGGTGGGTTTTGCCATCATCAGCGAGTGGAACCGTTGCCGCTCCGTCGGTGATCACAAGAGCTTGCTGGTTGAGCGCCGCAAAACGGACTCCATTCTCTCGACCTTCTGGATTCTCAATCGAGATTTCATAGGTTGTCGCACTCCCCGGCAACCGATACGTCACGCGGCACTCTGGCCATTCGGCACTAATGCGTGGATCAATTACCAAGCGGTCGCCCCCTTTAATGGTGATCCCCAAGAGTGACTCAACAGCCACACGGAACATCCAACCCGCGGAGCCCGTGTACCACGACCATCCAGCTCGTCCGGCGTGAGGGGGCTGACTATAAACGTCCGCGGCGATCACATACGGCTCGGCCTTGTAGGTGTCCACACCAGACGGGTCTTTGGTATGGCTCACAGGCGAGATCATTTCCAACAGTCTCGTTGCTTCGGTCCCCTTGCCCATCTCCGCCATCGCGCGAATAAACCAGAGAATACCATGCGTGTACTGCCCGCCGTTCTCACGGATGCCAGGCAAGTAGCCTTTGATGTAGCCGGGGTCGTTTGGCATCTTGTCAAAGGGCGGATCAAGTAACTGGATCAAACCGGCTTCACGGTCGACCAATCGATCGGTTGCCGCCTGCATCGCCTTCTCTGCCCTTTCATGAGGAGCCGCACCTGACATGACCGACCAGGCTTGAACGAGCGCATCAATCTGACACTCTTCGCCCTCGGCAGTGCCGAGCGGCGTGCCATCATCGAAGAACGCGCGCCGATACCACTGGCCGTCCCAGCCTGCATCGTTGAGCGCGATCCGCAACTGCTGACGGTAAGCACGATACTTTTGTAGACGAACGAGATCGTCAAACTGTTCGCAGACTGGCAACATGCGTTCAAGGATGTAATCGATAAAGAACCCGAGCCAAACACTTTCTCCCTGACCGCTCGCTCCTTTGGCACCCTGCCCGACTCGATTCATGCCGTCATTCCAGTCACCGCACCCCATCAAGGGCAAGCCATGTGGCCCTATTGTCAGTCCCTTATCCAGAGCACGGCAGCAGTGTTCGTAAACGGTACCGACTTCGCCTGAGTCCTCTGGCGTGAGCAAGACCTCCGCTTCGCGAGCGGGGACCTTTTCGCCTGCGAGAAAGCGGACTTCCTCTTGCCAAAGCGATTCATCGCCGGTCGCCTGCACATACTCAGCGGCGAACAGCGGCATCCAGAGCAGGTCGTCGGAGAAGATTGTGCGGATGCCTAAGCTCTGCGGCGGGTGCCACCAGTGCAACACGTCTCCTTCGACAAATTGATGAGCCGCGTTGCGAAGGATCTGCTCGCGAGTCAACTCCGGCCACTGGAGCATCCACGCTGCGGCGTCCTGAAGCTGATCGCGGAAACCGTAAGCACCTCCCGATTGGTAGCTGCTCGATCGACCCCATAAACGGCAGCTTAGGTTCTGATACCCCAACCAACCGTTGACCATCAAATCGAGGGCTGGTGAAGGTGTCTGGATCTGCACGGCGGAAAGCTTCTCACGCCAAAATTCTTGAACTTCTGCCAACTCCTGCTGGCAAGCCTCTGGTGTTCGGTATTGCTCAAGGATTCTTTCTGCCCCACGTTGATCCTCCGCCTCACCAAGGAGAACCACGTACTCAGTCGTCTCACCAGGAGCGAGTTCAATCATCACTTGGCTAGCGGCACACGGGTCCAAGCCTTCCCCAACTGTCCCCGAGAACGACTGTTCCGTTTGCAACGCTGCAGGATCGGAGAGATGGCCATGCCGCCCGAGAAATTCTTTCCGATTACCTGTGAGAGTCTGTTCGCCAACCGGTTTCGGCGTGAGCATCGCAGCGAAAGCCACTCGGTCAGAAAAGACGCCACGCGCCTCATTGGTTGCGAAAACTGCTTGATAAGGTTCTGAAATAGACGTCTTTATCGGCTGCGGCTCACCCAGACTCCCGTCATCAAGAGCCCACTGGTGGTAGGAGAAGAGGCGAAGCCGTCTTGGTCGATCTTCTAGGTTTCGCAACCGAACAATCGTCACCTTCACGGCCCCGACACGCGGTACAAATTGCACCACTTCTTGGCTTAATCCTTGACTCGAGTGCAGGAACTTCGTGTAGCCGAAACCATGCCTCACCTCAAAATCGCACCCTTGCTCAACCGGCCCTGGGGTCGTCGACCAAAAGACGCCTTGCTCTTCGTCTCGCAGGTAGAGCGCTTCGCTGTGCGGATCACGTACCAAATCATTCTGCCAGGGTGTCAGCCGATTCAATCGGCTATTCGCTGCCCACGTGTATCCGGCCCCCGACTCAGAAACGATAAAACCACCGTCGGGATTTGCGATGATGTTGGCCCACGGCATCGGAGGTCGAGTAAGCTGGCCTGCGCCGTTCGCACGCAGCCGAATCACGTACTCGGTCCCGTCTTCCGAAAACCCGCCCTTGCCGTTGTCAAACTGTAACTTCTCTGGATATGTCCGTTCTTGAGTTTCCGTCGCCCCGCCCGTCGCAGGCCAAAACTTTCTCTCGTATGCTTGCCGACTAATCGTCTCATTATCTGCGTTTTGGGTATCTGCAGGCTGGGCAAAACCGTTTCGTCCTGATGAAGGCGAAATGCCTGCCGGAAAGTCGACTCGAAACTGCTTTCCTTGGAACTCAAACCGATCAACGGCCCTGTCGTCTTTGACGACGGACTGATAGGACTGCTCAACAGTTTCATCTTTGGAGTAACGCTCGACGATTTCCGAGAGTTCTCCGAACTCAAAGCCTGCCGCAAGGGCGAAAGTTACGCAAACGCTTTCACCAGGAGGTAAAAAAAACTCTTTTCGCAGGCTAAAGATCGGATCAAGCACACTGCCCAAAGATCCAACAAGTCCGCTCTTCTCCTGCATGGCAAGGGGATGACAAGTATCGCGACCCCGCCCCAAGAAACGGGAGCGATCTGTCTCGTACGCAGGAGGCTCGCCATGATTCGAACCCGCCAAGAAGTGCACTGCCTTCAGTGTCTGCTCGCCCCCACTCCTAGGGCGACGACTTGCCATGAGAGTGCCATGTTCGCTGAGACTTGTCTCGACGAACAGTTTGGAAAAAGCAAGATGAGCCGCATCGGCTGCTGCCTCTTGTAGAACCAGCTCGGCGTAACTAGTTAGTTCAATCCGTCGCGGCTCGAATCCTAGGTTTGTGATCGTACAGCTTCGCAATTCGAGAGGGGCATTCGGCGCGACCCAAACCCGCATGACCGAATCGATTCCCAGCTGAGAGTTGCGGAACTCGATCACGCTTCCGTTGACGGCAACTGACTGCTCACTAGCTTCCTTGAGCGTCGGCTGATACGAGGTCGACCAGTATTCGCCCGAGTCTAAGTCGCGGACATAAACGAAATAACCCTCTGCGTCAGAAGTTGCATCACCTCGCCAGCGCGTTACCGCCACTTCACCATGAAAAAGGCCACCCGCACCGGTTGTACTCAAGACCGAAGCTAGCTCCGCATTGGCCAACTGAAAGTAGCTTGGGGTACGCTCATCGGTTCGCAGCGCACCCTCCGGCGACTTTTCTCCTAGAGTCGATGTGGTAGGCTGAGTTTGCATCGAAACAACTGCCCTTGATTCTTTCCTGAACGGCTTCAATCACGAACTTCGAAGACAACTGTCAGAAGCGTTCACTGTACTAGCCGATTGGCTTCTCTTGGAGTGAGGAGCCGCTTGCCCCGCAGGAATCGCGAACGACTAACTCCGACTGCAACGTTAATTTTGTATGGGGACGATCCCCCTCGATGAGCCTTTGGCAAAGCAATTCAATCGCCGACGCCCCCATGCTCGACATTGGCACATGCACGGTCGTCAGCCGAGGCCGCGTCATCTGCGCGATGCGCGTATCATCGAAGCCGACAACGCGTAGTCCCCCTGGGACCGAAACGCCATTCTCAATCGCCGCATCAATGATGCCGGCTGCCATCTCATCGTTGGCAGCAAAAACAGAGGCTTCTGTACGTGCCCACTCTCGCACGTGCTTGAGGCCCAGTTCGTAGGCGGTTTCGTAGCGATAGTCGAGATGAAAAATGTCTTTCTCCCCAACTTCCAATCCCGACTCTTCCATGACTGTCTTGTAGGCAGAAAGGCGGTCAATCGTATCGATATTTGTCACTAAACCGCCCAGAAAGATGATGCGTTTCGCGTGGCATTTCGCTACTAGGTGCTGCACCATTGCTGAGGCACCCTGCACTTGGTCAATCGAAACGCAGTCGTGCTTCAATCCTTCGACAGTCCCGTCAAGGACAACGTAGGGAATCTTGATGCCAGAAAGCGTTTTCCGTGTCTGGTCATCCACCTCAGAAACCATGAAGGCCAAGCCATCCGCCAAGCCGTGCTCCAAGACCGCTGATAGTGCTGAACTGTCTTCTTCACTTTGCGTGATCGAGGAGACCATCAGTTGGTAGCCCATCTGCCGAGCACGCGAATTCGCGCCGCGGATGATTTCCGAATAGAACTCGCCGTGCAGGTCAGGCAGGACGAGCGCCAAGATATGGCTCTTCCGCAACATTAACCCACGGGCGAAAACGTTGGGCTTGTAGCCAAGCTCCTCGATGGCAGACTCTACCCGTTTCCGCGTCGCCGCGTTGACAATGTTCTGACGATTCAACACGCGCGAGACCGTGCTAATCGAAACGTTGGCCTTTTTGGCCACATCTTCCATCGAAGCGGGCAACGCAGACTCCAAGCTGTAAGCCGATCGGGAAAGACCAGAGTGAACGAGTTCGGGCACGGCAGAATAGCCGCACCGATTGACAGCGCTTTCATTCAAGAATAGTCTGGCATACATGCGTTTGTCAATGATTACCTGAGCCGCCACCTCGCTCACTTTCAATCTTTTTCAGCGCGCCCTAGACCTGTTTCTCTTCTCCACTGCGAAGGCCTCGCTCACCCGTGTTCGTTTATCCCGACATCAACGAGCTGAGAGCTATGCTTCGCACGACGTTAACGGTCGGTTGTTTTTTTCTGCTTTCTCACGCTTGCCTTCATGCAAACGAGGTTTCCAAGCCTGCGATTCTTCGTAGCCCCGCAACGGAAAAAGTGCTCGATCACGAGTTTAGCACTGAAGACCAAGAGCTTCTCACGGAGATTCAGCGGGGCTGTTTCGAGTTCCTGTGGAAAGAAGTCGGCGATCCGGTCCCGCTCGTCAAAGATCGTTACACCAACGACATCGCATCGAGCTTAGCAGGCGTTGGTTTTCAACTGTCCGCGATTCCAATCGGTGTCGAACGTGGTTGGATCACTCGAGACCAAGGCGAAGAGCGAGCCAAGAAAATCCTGTCAGGCATCGTTTCCCGCGAAGATAATAAGAAGCACGGCATCTACTTGCATTACGTTGATTTGAACACGGGGGGCATGCACAGCGATCCGCATCTGCAGGTACAGGCGAGCACAGTCGACCATGCGTTACTCCAAGCAGGTGCGATGACCGTGAGCGTCTACTTTGGCGGTGAGGTTCAAGCACTCGCCGACAAGTTAGTCGCCGACGCTAACTGGCAGATTTATCAACTTGAAAAGGACGGCCCGATCTCCTTTGGTTGGCGACCGGATGAGAAGAATAAACATGACCTCACCGGCCCCGGCGACTTCCGCCCCTGGACATGGTATAAGGCCAGTGCCGAGGAACATCTCGTGACTTTTCTCGCGGTCGGCGCTCCCAAACCGGAGCATGCCGTCGATCCAAAGGTTTACTACGGGTTGGAACGCGTGATCAAGCGACACAAGGACATGCCACCGTTTGCCGTCTCGTGGGGCAGTCAGGCGTTCACCTATTTCTTTGCCCATTGCTGGATCGACTACGATAAGTTCGCGGCAGACGACCCGCAAGCCTTCGGCGTCGACTACCCACCGATTGATTGGTTCGAGAACTCTCGCCGTGCGTTGCTAACTCATCGCCAACGGTGCCTTGAAGCCGCCAGCGAGTACAAGTCTTTCGGCCCCAACCGCTGGGGCATGAGCCCGGCAGCCGATCTCAACGAAAAGGGCGAAATGAGCTACATCGTCCAGTCGATCAGGCCGAGCATGGAAGGGACCGACAACTTCTGCGGCGGAACGGTCACCCCATACGCTGCCGGATCAGCGATCATGTTCATGCCTGAGGAATCGGTCGCTGCGTTGCGGGAGTTCCGTAATCTCAAGAACAAGGACGGCGAGCACATCGTCTGGCGACCTCTCGAAGAAGGCGGCTACGGGCTGCTCGACAGTTTCAATCTTGACCGTGAAGAACAACAGGGAACGCCTGACTACTTGAGCATCGACGACGGTCCAATGATTCTCGCCATCGAGAACGCACGCACCGGTTTGATCTGGGACTTATTCATGAGGCACCCAGCTGCGCAACGTGCCGTCGAGCGGCTCAAATGGAAGCGCGAGGACGCGATTGACTGAGCCCGCCCAAATTGAAAACAGCCCTTCGAGCGCTGCGGAAATAAGGCCACAAGGGCGAGTCTCGTGGACGCAACTTGTCGCCTACGGCAGTGGCGGAATTATCCCGATTGCTTTGTTCTACATTGCAGGCCAGATCACCGCCCTGCTCGGAAATATCTCCTTAGGACTGAGCGCATTTTGGCTGGGTGCCATCCTCATGGTGCCACGACTGTGGGACGCGATCTCCGATCCGCTCATGGGGCACATTACCGACAACACTCGTTCTCGGTGGGGACGACGGAAGCCGTACATTTTGATCGGCGGCATTGCGGTCGCCCTGAGCTTCGTTGCCATCTGGTGGGTTCCGCGAGGCGAATCAGTGCAAGCCTACTTTGGTAGCGAGTCTGCCTACAACTGGTTTCAACTGACATTCCTGCTCGGTGGTGTCCTCGTTTTCTTCACAGCATGTACCGTCTTTGAAATTCCTCACGGCGCGCTCGGGATGGAGATGACCGACGACTATCACGAACGGACACGGCTATTCAGTGCAAAAAGTTTCCTAGGAAACCTGTTCGCCATGGGCACGCCATGGTTGATCGCTTTGGCAAGCATGGAGTTCTTCTGCGGCCCAGGCGGCGATCCCATTGATGGAATGCGGTACGTTTCCATCGCCATTGCGGCGATCTTGATTCCGCTTTCGTTCTGGTGGTTCGCTACCCTCACTGAACCCGGGTTTCGAGTCGCACGCGATCAAGAGAAAACAGAACTCTGGAAAGATCTGAAATCAACTAGCAGCAACAAGAATTTCCTCAGACTTGTAGCGATTATTTTTACGCTCGCCCTGGGGTTCAATCTGGTCGGTAACTTTGCGAATTACATCAAGATTTTTTACCTCTACGGAGGGGACATCTCGTTAGCTTCCACGCTGCTAGGGATCGATGGTACTGTCTGGGCCGTCACCGCTCTGGTTGCCGTATTCCCGCTGAACTGGATCAGCGAGCGAATCGGCAAAAACCGGACGCTTATCGTTGCAATCCTGCTAATGTGCCTCGCCCAATTTCTGAAAGTGTTCTGCTACAATCCCGACCTGCCCTACCTGGTACTCTTGCCGACGATGCTGCTCTCGGCAGGGATGCTCATGTTTTTTACGCTCGGCGCTTCAATGGTCGCAGACATCTGCGATGAGGATGAACTCAACACAGGCACCCGATCGGAAGGCAGTTACTACTCCGTTTTTTGGTGGTTCATCAAGATGGGGAGTGCGCTGGCCAGCTTGCTTACCGGCGCACTGTTGCTGTTTACCAACTTCGACGAGAAACAAAACGTCGCTGTCGATGAGTTGCGCGGGAGTATGCAGACAATCGAGAGTGTTTTCAAGGAAGAGGAGGAGTCAGAGCCTGAGAAGAAACGGCAAGAGACGCTAGTAGAGCAAATGAAAGAAGCTCTCAAGGCACTCGACAAGATCGAGAAACATTTTCAGCAGCGGCAAACAGTGCAGCAAGGCGACAATCAGCACTTGGAGAACATCCGGGCAGAACTAAAAGAGCTCCGCCCTTTGGTGCTAGAATTCGACGCGAGAAAGGACGAGTTTCTCGCGTCGTCAGAAGATCTCTTGAAGACGATCGAGCTTATTCTTGCAAAAACAGTTGCTGTGAAGCAGCAGTCCCCGACAACCCTTCTGCGATTGCGGGTCGTTGAAATCTGCTTGCCTTTGATACTGAGCGTTTTTTCTATATGGCTTACTCTTAAGTATCCGTTGACCGAGAAGCGTTGCTACGAGATCAAAGCGATCCTCGAACACCGCCGGGGCGATCCGTCCTAAGATAAATGCGCTAGGTTGGATCGTTGGTTGTCACTTCCAACTCGGTCCGCAAACGTTGCAACTCCTTTTCCATCGTCGACTGCTGATCGGCATACTCGGCTTTCCCGTAGACGCTATTCATTTCATCGGGGTCGGCTTCTAAGTCGAACAATTCCCACTCGTCGAGCTTGTAATAGTGGATGAGTTTCAGTCGACCGTTGGTTACACCGTAATGTTCGGCGACATTGTGGCCTCTGCCCTCGTAATAGTGGTAGTAGAACGACTTCCGCCAATCCTGCGGCGTCTGACCCTCAAGGATTGGCACCAAGCTGCGGCCTTGCATCTGTGCCGGAACCTCAACGTCGGCGATGTCGAGGAATGTCTCCGCAAAATCCAGATTCGACACAATCGATTTGCTGACCGTCCCCGGCTTGGTCTTTCCTGGCCAACGCACGATCAAAGGGGTTCGCAACGATTGCTCATACATCCATCGTTTGTCGTACCAACCGTGTTCTCCCAAATAGAATCCTTGGTCGGAGGAGTAAATGACGATCGTATTTTCAGCGAGTCCTTCCTTGTCGAGATAGTCAAGAAGCGTGCCCACACTATCGTCGACACCTGCCGCACAAGCTAAGTAATCTTGCATGTAGCGTTGGTACTTCCAGCGGACCAATTCCTTACCTTCGAGTTTCCCCTCGTAAAGCAGCCTATTCTTTCGATCGATTGCAGGCTCGAACTTGGCCTTCTGCCTCGTTGTCATTTTGCCGTAGAACCAGTTTCGATCGTTGGTCCCATTAGGAGGGTTTTTTTCGTCTTGCTTCCAAGCCTTTAAGTCAGCGGCACGCGTGTTCATATGGTCGGAGATACGCATTGTTGCGTTGCGAGCAGCTGAAGCGCGATTCTCATAATCATCAAACAGTGTCTTTGGTTCGGGAAACTCGTGGTCGGCAAAGTCGTTGATATGATCCAGTCCTGGGTCCCAAGGACGATGCGGTGCTTTATGCTGCATCATGATCATAAAGGGCTTGTTGGGATCGCGACCTTCATTCAGCCACTGCAGCGTGTAGCGTGTCACCAAGTCGGTCGTGTAGCCGACATGCTGCGTTTCACCTAAAGGCCCCATGAACTTTGATTGGTAGTAGTAGCCCTGCCCCTTGATCAGATTCCAATGATCGAAACCCTGTGGGTGGGTCTTGTGCCCCAGGTGCCACTTGCCAACGATCGCCGTTTGGTAGCCGGCCTGTTGAAGTAGTTTCGGGAACGTCAGTTGGCTGTTGTCGAACTCTTCACCATTGCCGTAAAAGCCGTTCTTGTGACTGTATTTCCCCGTGAGAATGCACGCACGACTTGGCCCGCAGATCGAGTTCGTCACATAGCAGCGATCAAACCGCATTCCCTCGCTAGCAATTCGATCGATATGGGGCGTAGTGGTCAGTTCCGACCCATAGGCACTGATCGCCTGATAGGCATGGTCGTCAGAGAAAATGAAGACGATATTGGGCCGCTCAACTGCAAGAGCATGGTTCAGGAAGAGCAGGCATGAAAGCGCTTGCAACAATCGTGCGGGAAAGACTGAAATAGGCTTCATGGGTGACTCGGGGAGAGAGAAGGAAGGTCGCTAGAAAACGCCGATTTTTGGAATTCCATCATGCCCTAGGATAGCGGTCCCGAACGCCGCAAACAAGCAATTCAGCCAAACCGAGAAACTACGGAACTTGCTGTCATTGCCAGTGTTTCACCTCTTAGAACGCCACTCCAGGCAACGAACTCTCCGACCCTCGCAGCCCTATGAACGCTCGATCTCATTACGCCGCTGTCCTAATAGTCCTCGCTCTAGCGGTGGGCAGAAGCGATGCGGCAGAAGCCCCGGGGGAGGAACTCACCACGGAGCAGATCAACTTCTTCGAGTCGAAAATCCGGCCGGTTCTCGTGCGGGAATGTTATTCCTGCCACTCGAACAAAACGGGCAGCATCCGCGGCGGGCTACGGCTGGATACACGTGATGTCATGCGGGAAGGGGGTGACAGTGGGCCCGCGATCGTTCCGGGTAGTCTTGATGAAAGCTTGATCTACGGGGCGATCACTCATCAAGATTTCGTGATGCCACCCAAGCGAAAGCTACCTCAGAAAGTGATTGACGACTTTCGCACGTGGATTGAAATGGGGGCACCTGATCCGCGCGTGACGACCATCGCTGAGATCAAGTCGTCGATCTCTGAAGAAGACATCCAGCAAGCGAAGAAGACTTTTTGGGCTTACCAACCTCCCCAAGCTTCAACGCCACCCAATGTCGAAGATACAACTTGGCCCAAGACTGAGATCGACCAATTCATCCTCGCCAAGCTCGAACAGGCGAACATAGAGCCCACCGAAGACACCGAGGTTACCAAGTTGCTGCGTCGATTGCACTTCGACCTCGTCGGCCTGCCACCTTCGCCACCGCAGATCGCGCAATTCACGAAAGCGTGGAACAAGGATTCTGAGCAAGCGGTTGCCGACGTGGTTGATGAGTTGCTCGCCAGCGGACAATACGGCGAACGGTGGGGACGCCATTGGTTGGATGTCGTTCGCTTTGCCGAGTCAACAGGCAATGCCGTCAACATGACCTTCCCTCATGCCTGGCGGTATCGCGACTACGTCATCGATTCATTTAACGCGGATAAGCCGTTCGACAGATTCATCCAGGAGCAGCTCGCCGGCGACTTGCTTCCCGCCGAAACCGACGAAACCTGGGCGAAGAACTTGATCGCCACGGGTTTCCTGGCAGTCGGCACCAAAAACATTAACGAGCAAGCTCGTGCTCAATTCACAGCAGACGTTGTCGACGAACAGATCGACGCCACCACACGGGTTTTCCTAGGAACTTCCGTTGCCTGTGCTCGCTGTCATGATCACAAGTTCGATGCCATCCCTCAGAGCGACTACTACGCGATGGCGGGCATCTTCGGCAGCACGGACACCTACTTTGGAAACCCGTCGTCGAACCTCATCCGCAGACCGCAAGCCCGCCAGGCAAGCAGTTTGATCTTGCTGCCTGTCGAAGATCCCAATCCCTACGATAAACGCTACACTCCAGAAGAGTTGGATGATCTCCGCGGGGAAGTTGCCAACAAGCAGCGACAGCTCTTTGAACTGCGTCAGCAAGGGGCGAACAACGCTCAACTCAGGCGGCTGATTAACGTCATTCAGATGTCGCAGCTTGTCGATAAGCTGGCCGTTGTCGATGAGAAAGGCAACCCCCTGAGCTACTGCATGGGCGTCCAAGATACCCAGGCACCGCGTGATGCTCGCATTCTCGTCCGAGGCGAAATCGACGAGCCTGGCCAAACGGTTGAGCGAGGATTCCCTCAGGTCTTGTCCAACAGTCAGACCTCGCTGCCAAGCGACGCCAGTGGCCGTCTGCAAATGGCCCAATGGATCGCCAGCGACAAGAATCCGCTCACGGCCCGGGTGATGGTCAACCGCATTTGGCAACACTTGCTTGGTCACGGTTTGGTGCGATCACCAGATAACTTTGGCGTGACGGGCCAACCTCCGACACACCCTGAGCTGCTAGATCATCTGGCCACTGAGTTCGTCAACTCCGGCTGGTCCGTGAAACACATGGTGCGGGCGATTATGACTTCGCGAGTCTATCGCTTGGCGTCAACCTATGATGAACACTCTCACAACCTCGATCCTGAGAACACTCTGCTCTGGCGGGCCAATCCGCGCCGCCTCGATGCCGAGGCGATTCGCGACACCATGCTGGCCATCAGTGGTGAACTCGATCTCCAGCGGCCGCGTGGTTCGGAAGTCGCCAAAGCGGGATACGTTCGCGTGCAGAATGGCGTACTCGGGAACGTTCGGGACGCAGTCCAGCGAATCGGAGGGCGCGAGTTAATCGCTACGGCTATGAACGCGCGGAACGCCCAAACTCGTGGGAATCGAAACATGAGCCGCGCCGAGCGACGGGCTCTCGGTCGAGAGGCAGTCATCAACAAAGTCACCAGTTTGTTAGACATGGAGGAAGCCGTCTATCGCAGCGTCTACTTGCCGATCGTCCGTGATGCGACGCCTCGCTCGTTACACGTGTTCGACTTTGCGGATTCCAACGCAGTCGTCGGTGCGAGAGATGCTTCCAACACGGCGGATCAGGCTCTCTACCTCATGAACAATCCCTTTGTGATCCAGCAAAGTGAGGCGTTGGCAGAACGCATCGAGAAGATGAGCTCACGCCCCAACCGTCAAATCGAAATCGCGTTTCTGTTCGCCTACGGACGCCGTCCCACGGCCGGCGAGCAGGTGGCGGCAAATTCCTTTATTGATGATTTCTCCAAATCGAAAACTCGCCAGGAAACCCTAGCGGCCTTGTGCCAGAGTTTGTTTGCTTCGGCTGAGTTCCGATACGTGTACTAGCCAACCGACGGACGATAATCATGTTCTCACGACGTCAAATCCTTCAAGCCGCTTCTTCGGGATTCGGCTACTTGGCATTTGCTGGTCTCAGCAGCGCGCTGGCTGCGAAAGAGGCGAAGAGTCTCAATCCCTTATCACCAAAAGCTCCGCACTTCCCTGCGACGGCTAAGCGGGTGATCTTTCTCTTCATGCAGGGCGGTCCTTCGCACGTTGATACGTTCGACTACAAGCCGCAGCTCTCAAAGGATCACGGTAAACAAGGCAAGTACGGAGGCTCGTTGCTGGGATCGCCTTTCGAGTTCCATCAACGTGGTGACAGCGGTCTATGGATCTCTGAACTCTTCAAGAATGTTGGCAATCATGCGGACGATCTCACCCTCATCCGCGGGATGCAGTGCGATCAACCGGTGCATCCGAACGCAACGATCCAGATGCACACAGGCACTGCCCAGTTTATTCGCCCCTCGCTCGGCTCGTGGACCGTCTACGGGCTTGGCACCGAGAATGAAAGTATGCCGGGATTCATCTCAATGAGCCCCGCCAATGGTGCGGGCACCTATGCCAGCGCGTTCCTGCCATCCGTATATAGCGGCGCTCGCATCGGTCGCGGGGGTCGTCGCGGAATGCCGGCTGCAGGTGGCGAGACGGTTCCCGATATCAAGAGCCCTCATCTCGACGAGCGGCTCCAACGTCGGCAGCTCGACTTCGTTCAAGCACTCAATCGAGAGAAACTTGCACGCGAACAGGTTCACCCGGAGGTTGAAGGAGCGATTGAATCGTTCGAGCTCGCCTTCCGCATGCAGGGCGAAATGCCCGAACTCATGGATCTCTCGGGCGAGACGAAAGAGACCCTCGCAATGTATGGCGTCAACGAAGGACCAACCGATAATTTCGGTAAGCAGTGTCTGCTCGCCCGCCGTTTCGCAGAAGCGGGAGTGCGTTTTATCGAAGTGACCTTCGGAGGCTGGGATCAGCATGCCAATCTGACCACCACCTTGCGAACCCGTGCCGAAGCCGTCGACAAACCGATTGCCGGTTTGCTTCAAGACCTCAAGCAACGCGATCTGCTCAAAGACACGCTCGTGATCTGGGGCGGCGAGTTCGGCCGAACGCCTGCGTCACAGGGCCCCGATGGACGCAACCATAACAACAAGGGTTTCACCACTTGGATGGCCGGCGGCGGCGTGAAGGGCGGTTTCAGCTATGGGGCAACCGACGAACACGGCTACGAAGCGGTCGACCGACCCTGCCATGTCCACGACTGGCACGCCACGATCTTGCATCTGCTAGGCCTCGACCACGAACAGCTCACGTACCGTTACGGTGGACGCGACTATCGGCTGACCGATGTCCATGGGAATGTGGCGAAAGAGATTATCGCCTAAGCGACAATGTCTTCAACAACGTGACCATGCACGTCCGTTAGCCGGAAATGCCTTCCTTGAAACTTGTATGTCAAACGCTCATGGTCAATCCCCAGTTGGGCTAGCACTGTCGCTTGCAAGTCGTGAACGTGGACCTGATCTTTCACGACGTTAAAGCCGAACTCGTCAGTCGCACCGTAGGTGAGCCCCGGTTTCATCCCGCCACCTGCCATCCAGATCGTAAAGCTATTGGGATGGTGGTCGCGGCCATGAACCTTCTTGTTGTTGATATTTCCTTGGCCGTAAGGAGTCCGGCCGAACTCGCCGCCCCAGATGACTAGGGTTTCGTCCAACATTCCACGCTGCTTTAAGTCTTTCACCAACGCCGCGGAAGGCTGGTCGGTATCGCGACATTGGTTGATGAGTTGCGTCGGCAGATTGGTATGCTGATCCCAGCCCGAGTGCATCAACTGAATAAATCGGACATCCTGCTCAGCTAGCCGACGGGCCATCAAGCAGTTGAACGCATACGTTCCCGGTCGCGTCACGTCGGGCCCATACATGTCGAGAATGTGCTGCGGCTCCGTGGAAAGATCCGTCAACGCCGGGACCGAAGTCTGCATACGGTAGGCCATCTCGTACTGTGCGATTCGGGTGAGCGTCTCCTGGTCACGGGTTCGCTCATATTGCATCTGGTTGAGTTCGGCAACGCTGTCGAGTACCTGACGGCGGACTTTTGGAGACATGCCCTTCGGATTGGAAAGGTAAAGCACCGGGTCACCGCCACCGCGGAACTTCACGCCCTGGTGCTTAGTGGGCAGGAATCCACTACCCCAATAGTAGTCATAGAACAACTGGCCGCAGCTTCCTTCTTTGTCCCGTGAAGTCATCGCACAGAAAGTCGGAAGGTCATCGTTCGCACTACCCAATCCATAGGAAAGCCACGCCCCCATGCTGGGTCGGCCCGGCTGTTCACCGCCTGTGAGCAGGAAGGTCATCGCCGGGGCGTGATTGACCGACTCGGTCTTCATCGATTTCACAAAGCACAAGTCGTCGACAACACTTGCCGTATGCGGCAGCCAGTCTGAAACCAACGCCCCACACTGGCCGTGCTTGCGAATCGGAGCAATTGCGCCCAAACAAGGCTGCCCCTTGCCGGCAGTCATCGTCGAGCTTTGCATCCCCTTGCTGATTGAATCAGGAATTTGCTGCCCACGCATCTCGGCAAGCATCGGCTTTTCGTCGAAAAGATCGACGTGCGATGGTGCACCCGATTGCATGAGGTAAATCACACGCTTCACTCGCGCTGGGAAGTGTGGCAGATCTCCAATCCCGCTAGCTTGACGAACCGCTTTTCCAGCAGAGCCGAGTGCAGGCAGTGTTCCCGTAAGACTTGCGAGCGCTGCCGCACCGAGCCCTAAGCCCGAGCGACCAAGAAAATCTCGCCGTGATTCGATATGCATTCTTTCAAGGTGAGGATTCATGCCAGCTGATTATCCTTTGGTGACGACTTCATCGAGATTCAGAATAATATTCATCAGGCTCGTGTAAGCCGCCAAATCAATTTTGTCGAGACTCTCATCCGCTGTCGAAGCACCCGTGGCGATCAATTCCGTGGCCGCCTCGGGGTTTGCTTGGAACTCGTCCTGGAGCTTTTTAAGAGCGCTCTCAAGCGCCTTGATCTCCTGTTTGGAGGGAAAACGTGAGGTTGCGATGCGGAACGCTCTTTCGATACGTGCCGGCGCTGTTTCCGCGGGGCTTTTGAGCATCCTTTCGGCCAACACACGGGCCGCTTCGACATAGGTGACGTCATTAAGCAACGTCAGAGCATGTAGCGGTGTATTAGTCAATGAAGGCCTCACCGTGCAAACTTGTCTGCCCGGATTGTCGAAGAACATCGTCGGCCCTACGGGTCGTCGCCAGAAGGTGTAGATGCTGCGACGATACAGGTCGTCCCCTTCACCTTGTTTGTATTTGATTTTGCCTAAGCTGAAGTCCGACCAGACCTTGTCAGGTTGATAGGGCATGACGCCTGGGCCTCCCATCTTTTCAACGAGCAGCCCGCTAATTGCCAACGCCTGATCTCGCAGAGCTTGAGAAGAGAGTCGAAATCTCGGGCCACGGCTAATCAAGCGATTATAGGGATCTAACTCAACCGCTTCTGCTGTCGCCACTGAATCTTGCTGATAGGCCGCGCTCATCACGATGAGCTTATGAATGTGCTTCACATCCCAGCCTGATTCAACGAACTCAATCGCCAGCCAGTCCAGAAGTGCGGGATGACTCGGACGTTCACCCTGCACCCCGAAGTCTTCGCTCGTTTTCACCAAACCAGTTCCAAAAAACTGCTGCCAATAGCGATTGACCGTCACTCGAGCTGTCAGTGGATGATCGGGACGCACCAACCACTCCGCCAAGGCGATGCGATTCGAGGGGGCATCCTCAGGCAAAGGCGGCAATGCAGCCATGACCCCCGGTTGCAACTTTTCACTCTTGTCCGGCTGATTCCAGAGGCCCCGCTTCAAAAGATAAGTGTCGCGAGGAGTCTGGCGATCACACATCACCATGACCTTCGTCGTCTTCCACTTTAGCCAGTCGAGATGCTCCTGTAGCTCATTGATCTTCTTGCGCGAGGGTGCTTGAGCGAACTTGCGCGCTTCGTCCGCAAGCTGCTTGCGATGCTGTTCGGTCCGCTTACCCTCTGGGGTATCTAACGCCACTACCACCGGACCAGAAAGGCCCAGGTCTTTCTTTAACGTGGGTAGCGGATAAGAAGTCACTGAAAAGCGGAACCGACCGATGGGAGCATCCCCTGTGCGAGCCTGGTGCTTCAAGCGAATCGTCAAAGTCCGCGGCTTGTCGAGCTTGAGCGGCTGTTGGAATTTCGCCATCCAAGTGGGTACTTCTGGGGCATGCGTTGGTTTTTCAACTTTCCACTCCTTGTACTTGTTGATGTCTGTCAAACCTTTTGGCTCGCCGGTATTCGCCTTCGGTTCCTGGAAGGAAAGGGGCTTACCGTCCAGCTTGACGATCATCCCCGTAACGCTGAAGCCTCCGTTGATGCCTAAACTGAACTGTCCGCCGACGAGTTTTTCATGCTTCAGTGCTTCGAGTTGAAGGGCCTCGTGATTGCCAGCGGGCAATTCAACCGTAATGACATAGTCATCGCTCGTACTGCTCATCTTCGAGACGAGCACGGAATGATCAGAAAGCTCTTCCCAGGTGGCGCCGTTTTCACATTCCAAGGCGACTCCGCTAAGAGGTTTCCAGAGCTTGTCTTGGCGAAGGAGTGAAAGCCAGTGTTGGGTCTCTTTCTCCCAAGCGATCTGCTTCTCGGCAGATGGGGTTTCCAGCTTCTTCAGTTCACGTTTGATCTCTTCAATCTGCTGCTTGGTTCGCTCAATCTCTGACTCTTCTGTTTCGGTAGGCAAGGCATAAATCGGCTTCGCGTTGCCTCCCGCATCCACACCGCCCCGTTCATCAATGCTGTTGAAGTAAGCGGTCAGCTCGTAAAACTCTTTCTGCGAAATATCATCGTACTTATGATCATGGCAACGAGCGCAGCCGGTGGTCAGACCTAGCCAAACACTTCCGGTTGTACTCGCACGGTCAATCACGTACTCAACCCGCGACTCCTCAGGATTACGCCCCCCCTCGCCATTCAAACCATGATTGCGATGGAATCCGCTAGCGATCATCTGGTCGCGTGTTGGACCATCACCTTGAGGCCCTTCAAGCAAGTCGCCTGCGATCTGCTCGACGGTAAACTGATCGAACGGCATGTTGTCGTTTATCGCGCGGATTACCCAATCGCGCCAAGGCCACATCGTGCGTGTTGCGTCGTTTTGGTAACCGTTGGTGTCCGCGTAGCGTGCGGCTGCTAGCCAAGGCAACGCCATGTGTTCGCCGTATCGTGGGGAAGCTAGCAGACGGTCGACGACTTTCTCATAGGCCTCGGGGGACTCGTCCCGAAGAAAAGCATCGATCTCATCGAGCGTTGGAGGCAACCCCGTGAGGTCAAACGTCACTCGTCGCAAAAGCATTTCTTTACTCGCCCGACCATTTGGCTTGAGCCCTAACGCTTCAAGCTTGGTCAAGACGAAAGGGTCAATTCCATTTTGTGGCCAGTCCTTTTGCTGAAGCTCGGGGGGCGACTCCTTCTTCGGGGGAATGTAGGCCCAATGCTTTGACCAGGGAGCCCCCTGAGCGATCCACTTCTTGAGCAGTTCGATCTCCTCGGGACTCGGCCGCTGCGCCTGCTCAGGCGGAGGCATCACAACGTCGGGATCATCGCTAAGAATCCTCGCAATGATCTCACTGCTCTCGGGGTCGCCCTCGACGATGGCATACTCCTTGGCGGACTCTTCCTTGTCGAGTCGCAGATCGGCTGCTCGCCGTGCATTATCGGGGCCGTGACATGTGAAGCAGGCGTTGGAGAGAATCGGGCGAATCGTCCGGCCGAAGTCAATCGGCGTCTCTTCAGCGAAAGCGTTAGAAGACGACATGACGAGAACCGCAACCAAGGTAACAATGCCCGCGCACCGTCCCCAATAGAAGCGAATAAGAATCAGCAGTTTTTCAAGCGAAACTTCCATAACCAAAAGGCGATTACCTAAAAACCGCACAAGCGGTCGTAAATGGGCCCCATAGAATGGGCAGGGAGGTCTAAACAGTATAGTTGCTAGCCCAAGTGGTCGGACAGCAGTCGCTCTATGTGAGATACGTACAGAATGGCTGTTTTTTACTAGAATAGTCGCTTTTCACCCCCCAAATTGCCCTAACAAGTAAGCTATCGCCATCGAAACGCAGCGCACAAAAAAACGGCTGGAAGCGCGATTGCGTTACCAGCCGTCGGTCGTTTCTAAAAACCGCTAAGTACTACTTAACGGTTTCGTCCTAGCCACGCTTGCGGCTTGTAACTAGGCCAAATGCTCCAAGAGCGAACAGCACAAGGCTGGTTGGCTCAGGAATCGCAGTAATAACAAGATTATCTACGATAACCGTTTCGTTATTGCTCGAATCTGACTGACGTAGACCGAAAGCATCTAGTGACTGGCCAGTTGCACCTGGGTCACCTGTGATTGTGCTTCCGCCAGCAGTCAAGGAAGCGGTGCCCGTTGCAAAATCAAAAGTGATCTCAACAGGCACGGTGTCACCAAAGTCGAAATCAACTAACAGAGTAGCATCGGCTGTGCTACCGCTTGACGAAATACCAAGCGTGTAATCTCCTCCACCACTTGGCGCGACTACATCGACGCGAGAGCGGAAGTTAAAGCTGCCCTGTGTAAAGAAGTGTGCAAAGTACTCAAAATCCGACCCAGTAAGTTGGTCGTCGCTATCTTCGACAGTGATGTCAAACGTAGCAGTTAGAATACCGCTATCCTGGGTGGCGAACTGGATATTGGCATCTTCCGAGGGAGTGCCATGCTGAACGACTGCTTGCCCACTAGATACGAGCAGGTCGCCGGCAGTACCACTATGATTGGCCCAGCCACCGTTCGGCACGAGACTGCCGTCTGCGTACGAAAAATCCTCATCGACCAAGGTCGCCGCGTTTGCTTGGCCAACGGCCAGCACGGCGACGCCGCATAAAGCGGCAAACAAATTTCTCAAACTCATTAGACTCCTCCTCTAAATCAAAAACACAATAAATCCGTCGGGCGGCACACGCGGCTCACCCTCCCTTAAGTTCTCCTGTTGCCGCCCATCCCTGTTCGCCCTCCCCCAGGATTCACCAAAGAGGGTTCAGTTTCGTCTCAATTCCGTGTGGTATCAATTCCGTGCAGGCACCAACGCTTGGCTTGCGTCGATGGCCATGATCATACTTTTGACTTGTTAGCTTCGAGTGAAGAAGCCTCTAGTATCACTGGTTTGGCTTATTTTTTCCACCTTCTGGCACCCAAGAACCCACGGAATACCTGGAGACCCTGGTTTTCGCCGAAAAAAGCAGCATATCGGCCCCAAAAACAGGCAAATCGCGCTCGGCTCAGGAACCGCCGTCAAACTGCTTTGCTGCGCTTGACCATACTGCTGCCGCCAAATGGCGAGGTCCAGATCGTCCACGCTACCGTCTCCGTTAGCATCTCCCTCAGCTAAAACCGTGCCAGAACCGAAACCGGTCTGCCAGGTCAATAGGTCCGTTCCATCGACGAGGGTGTCGCCGTTGAAGTCCGCATCGTCGGCACCCACGATAATCGTGATGCCATTGACTTCTAAGTTGTCGAAGGCAAATTCTTCTTGGCTGCCATCGGCTCTCGCAAGAAGATTGATGGTCAGCACATCACCATCGACACCAAGTGCCGAGGTTAGCGTCTGGAACACATTCGACAACTCAATCACCTGCCCAGCGTTGTTCTCCATCGAGAGCGGATCGTTTAGCGTGAACATGTCGCCGTCAGCAAGGGTGTAGATGGCAGAGCCATCTTCATCAACTGAGGAAGTAAACAGGGCTTGCTCGGGACTACCGTCAATTGAGTAAGTGAAATTAAAGAAATCGCCGGTCGATTCGGAGGCTTCAAAGTCGCCCATTGCTGCCACATCAATGGAAACGGAAAGCCCCGTGGCTCCAGCAATGTCGAATTCCCACGTTGCTGAGACCAGCCCATCCGGATTAACCGTCGGGTTGTCGTCGTTCACTGTGTCGGTGATTCCAAACCAGCCATCGGTTTTTGTAGCTGTATCGACGATGCCGCGTGTGTCGAGCGGATTCCCATTGTTCGAGTCGTCGACCAACTGGAACGGGATCGAAGCGCTGACACCAACTTGATACTTTTCAAACCCATCGCCTGGGCTCGTGAATGCCCCGGGCGCTGGATCCTGACTAAAGCTAATCAGCCCCATCGGGTTGTCAAAGTCATCCTTCGCCAAGAAAGGGACCGAATTCACCTGACCGACGGTAAATGAAACGGGAATGTTGATCAGCGCATTGCCTGCCGCTTGGCTGGAGGAACTGACAGTGATCACACCGCTCTTGTTGCCGGTGGTCGCGGTGTCGAGTCCGATCGGATGTGAATTGGCCCCTGCCAGGGCGAAGCTCGTACCGCTTCCTGCACCGGAAAGATCACCCGAGACGCTAATCGTGTAGTCGAGCTCGTCGGCACCCGCGGCAGCCACGACATTCGCAATATTCTCAACAAGCACATCAATGTTGACTGTCGCTCCTTGCGGCACGTTACCAGGCATCGAAGCCAACTGGGCATTCATGAAAGCAGGCAGCTGATAGTCGGCAACAACAGGCAAATGATCGCTAAAGTCGTGCAACGCATCCAATACACTGGCAGGCTGCGACCTACCTGCGTAGACGTTGTTGATGGCTTGATTGTAAGAAACGCCATCGTTGCCGAAGGCCTGGTAGGAATGCGTGAGCGACCCCAGCCCTGTCGACGTAGGCCCCAAGTAGCTCAAGCCTTCGCCATCGAGCAGATTGTCCGAAACAAGTTGCAGGTCGAAGCGGTCATCGTTTCCACCTGTGGCACCACCGTCGAAAAGATTCGTGGTACGTGTGGACTGCGTGAGGTGCTCCGCGACGGAAGAATTCGGCCAGCTTGGCAGCCCCAACGGATCGTTACTCGTGGCCAGCAGATTTCCGAACCCAGCTTCGTTATCGCTTCCGAAATTAAAATCCCCTGCGTATACGAAATTGGACCCGGCACCTAATGCAGCCGCATTGTTGCTAACCGTCGTGGCTTCCGAAGCTCGGACTGAACTGCCCCCGCCAGACGAAAAATGCGATGAGTAAACGTAAAATTCCGCCCCAGGATCCGTGTAACCAACAGGCCGGAACTGACCACGATAAGTATCACGCGGCCCAGCCGTCGAAATGAACTGCTCGCCAAGGAACTCGACCGTCGAACTGTCGTAGACCACGCCAACCCAATCCTGATTGACGTTGTCGATCAGCCGCGCTTCGTAAGTCGTCACGCCATACAGGTCGTTGAGAATCTCGACAATTGTGTCCGCCGTCTGGGTGCTGGCTGAGTTGGACTGCTCTTGCAGCGCGAAGACATCGACACGCTTGGCGATGCCATTTCGCGCCGTCGATTCGATGGCCGAAACAATCGTTTCAAACTGCATATCGCTGGCCGTATCGCGTGGCTTGTTCAGTGTATTGTACGCGACAATCCGCAGTTGAGCTTGGGCCGTGCTGACAAACGACACCACGAAGGCGGCCATGCTTACGACCAAGAGCAGGCGCAAGTTAGCCTTACACGTTGTCTTTCGGAAACCACTCAAGGGGCGAACTCCGTAGGTGCGGCAGCCATTGAAGAAGTCCCCGATCCTACGGGAACGCTCAACAGATTCCGACATAACGCGAAACAGCTTCGCCAGCCTTGCGAAACAGAAAAGAAAACAAACCAAGAAAAGCCGCCCATGAGCAAGACTCACGGGCGGCTTAGTACTAGACAAAATCAACTAGGCTTTGCGACGAACGCAACCAGCGAGCGTTAAAGCCATACCAACGAGCAACAACGAAGTTGGCTCAGGCACAGCCCCTGCGGAGGCAACCGCGGCACCGGCAGTGCCGTACTGAGCTTGCCAGTCAGCGATCGTTACCCCTGGGAAGTCGCCACGTTGAATGGCCAGGAAGTCCGCTCCGTCAACCAGCCCACTGTTGTCCACATCGGCACTAACAGCAGTCACGACGTTGAAGGTTCCAGGGCTACCGATATCTCCACCTGGGTGGAACGGAATCATCCCGCTGGGATCTTCCACTTCTGCAGCGAAGAACGACCCTGGAAAGTCGCCATCGGCCGATAGCTGCCATTCCGCACCATCATTCTGGCTCGATTGTCCAGTGGTCCCATCGATGTCGACGTTCGAGAGGTCGAGAATGTAAATCGAACCGGCGTTGTTGTCGAGAGGAAACGGTGGATCGTCCGTATAAGTTACTGCAGCGACTGCGAGGTCCGTTGTCCCAGCTGCGTCATCCGTGTTGTAGTCCGTCACATTGCTCCAGAGTCCGATTGAGTCTCCGCCATTGGAAAGCCCAGAGCCCAAGTTATCCACACCAATGAAAGTGATTCCGCGAGCTCCGGTTGGGTCCCAAGCATCGGCGACTTGATCCGCGGTGATTTCGCTGCTGTCGTAGAACAGAGCCGCTTCACCCTGGGCAATGGTGCCCGAAGCAATGTTGCCCGTGACAAGTTGGCCACCATCGTCATCACTCAGGACGTAGCCACTGAGGTCGACCGCAGCACCAGTGTTATTGTAGATCTCAATCCATTCCCAGTCGGGCTCATTAGAGGCCGCGTTGTACATGATCTCGGAAATAATCAGGGCACTGGGAATGGCTCCTGAAGCGGTAACAATCCCCGGATTCCCGATATCCGCTGTGCTGTTGAGCGTGCCCACCAATTGTGCTTCGACACTGGTAGTAGCACCGTTGACGCCTGTCTGGCTGACTGCCCAATTGCCACCTACTTGATTATCACCGTTGCCAGTCCAAGTCATCGAAGATCCGTTAACCGGTCCTGGAAACGCTGCATCAGAATAATTGATGCTGAACTGGGCGTTGTTGAAGCTACCTACCTCATTGGTACCGTTCCCCGAACCATCGTCGACTAGGTCTGCCTGATAATCGGCCAAACTTGCCCAAAAGCCAATGGATTGGAAGTTTGAGCCCTCAGTGTTAGAAAGGCCGGGCCAGAAGCTACCTGCCATCAACGGTACCGAAGGGTCTAGTCCCCACGCTGCGCGAAAAGGCGCGTCGTTGAAGGTTCCCGGAGAAGAGCCACCATGAAAACCATCATAGATCACGGCAACGCCGCCAGCAGGTACAATGGTATTCGGTGAGTTCGTATTGGAGACGATCGTCGGATTCGGGTTAGTTATTTCGCCATCACCCAAATTGAAAGCTAGCCACCCAGCCATGTCGATGTCGGTGCCACCCGTGTTACGGACCTCGATCCACTCCCAAACATCTTCATCAAGTGGGTTGTACATGATTTCGGTGACTTCAAGCTGAGCTTGAGCGAACTGACCGCCAAGGGCCAACACGCCGACGGCGGTGAGTACCGCAGATGTCGACCGGATGTAAATCCAAACCTTCCTCAAATCGCACTTCATTGAATCTTCCCCTCTGTTACATAATTGATCAACAAGGATAGTTGTAAATTCAAAACGGGTGGTTGTTGCGTCGTCGTTATCTGAACGATGAATCAATAGGCCAAATTGCTTACCAGAGAGTATTGGGCTGCCTCATTACCCAGCAGCTCTGTTCCGGCGTGCACAAATGTAAAGCACTTAAATTACGCTTCAAGATAGAAGACCAAGACTCGTCAGCGACATGACCGGCGGACTCAAACACTATCTCGCTTAAAACACTTGGCATCCAATGCATAAAGCGACGCCAATTTGTCATTCTAACAGCAATTATCAATCCAATCCAGAAACTGACCCTAATCGCTTAGCGTCAATCTAACGAAACGTTGTTAGGATTCCATGAGTAAGCCTTAGATTGCTGAGAACCGCAAATAGCTCGGATATATCGGGCTACTTAGGCCCGAGATAATCTATTAGGGCCGTTGCCTCAATCTAAATGCTTACACACAGGGGATTTCCGCTTTTTCGCTCCTATGCGCAGGAGATTATCTCCGGCCGATGATTTCTATCGACCCGAGTGACTGAAATTGAATCCCGGCCACATGGGAATGCAATTAGCTGGAATATTTCCCGCAGTTTCGAGCAACATCGGGCAATTCTTCACAGAATCAGGCTATATTGAGTTTTGAATTTATACACGGTCTATTAACGATCTTACTTAGATGAGTAGGATCAGCGTGACACTGCGTCTCTCGCTGATGTTGCTACTTGATGAACCCGGAGATGGCAAATGAACAGGAAGAAATCAAGCGCCTTCACTCTCGTCGAACTGTTAGTCGTGATCGCAATCATCGGCGTACTCGTGGGGCTATTGCTGCCCGCCGTCCAAGCGGCTCGCGAAGCGGCCCGTCGCAGCCAGTGCATCAATAACGTTCGGCAAATGGCACTCGCTGCAGCTAACTACGAAAGCGCTAACGGGGTCTTTCCACCTGGTCGGCTGACTCCCGATCGAGCGAATGCTGACGGAAGCGAAATCTCAGGCTACTCGAACTACCAAGACGTCTCTGTTGATGAGAAAACAGGTTTTTACTCAGTACACATTTGGCTGCTCCCCTACATGGAGCAGCAGAATGTGTACAACCTCATCAATTTTGACATCGCCCAAGTCAAGAAAATGCTCAATCCGACGAATCCGCACTTCGATGCCTATTCAACAGCACAGGGTTTATTCCTCTGCCCGAGCGACGGAAACGTAGGAAGAATCATTTCAGAAAACAACTATCGAGCGAACTTCGGCGGTTCAACGCCGGCAGCCGGCGGGGACGGTAGTGCCGAGATTGGTTTTGGAAGGTTCTGGGCTGTTGGAGGCAACGGAGCCTTCACGATTGGCGAGAAAGGCTTGAAAGCCTCGAGATTTGAAGATGGACTTTCTAATACAGCCTTCTTTTCTGAACGCATCAAAGGAACTGGCGGGTCTTCTACGGACTTGCCCTCACAAGGAGAAATGCGACGGCTCGACAGTGGCATTACGACAACTGTAAGAATCGATAATCTGTTGCAGAACTGCCGTAACCAAGCCCCTGAAGTGAGCAACTTCAATTTCGCAGGAGCAGGCCGTTGGCTTGATGGATCTGACTGGTCAAACGGCTGGCCTTTCGCAGGCTATGATTCAACGCAGTACAACCACGTTTCACCTCCAAACTGGGAGGGAGTCGACTGCGGCGTTAGCTTCATTCCAGATACTCCTTTTGAACATGCTATTGTCGGTGCACGAAGCGACCACAACGGAATTGTCGTCGTCGGTTTCGGCGATGGACATACCGCAAACATCAGTGACTCGATCAACATTGATGTCTGGCGCGCACTTGGTTCTCGTAACGGCGGCGAGGTCGTACCCGAGACCTTCTAAGTAATGCCCTCAGCTGCAGTTAAATTTTTGTTTCTTCAGGCACTCCTCCTCTCCAGTGGCTGCGGTGGCTCGTCAACCGAGGCCGTCGAAGAACGGAAGAGTTCGCAAGAAGCTTTCAACGAAGCCGAGACAGCCTTCGGCAGCAATGACTACACAACCGCGGCAGCGAAGTATGCCGAGGCAATCGAAGCTGCAGGACTCTACCCTGAGCTGTACGACATAGCGCGGGCTAAACTCATTGTATGCCTTGCCGCGCAAAAGAAGTTTAGCGAAGCAGAACAAGAGCTTGACACGCTCAAGAGTCAACACCTTGATAAGGCGGTAGTCCTCGCAGCGGAGAGCTACCTACTCTCAGCCCAAGGCAAGAAGTCAGCAGCCAAGAAGGCCTTTGCTCAGGCACGCAAGATTCGTCGCGGAATCAAACCGTTCGGTAAATAGCACGTCGCGAGGTTTCTCCATGCATCAGAGCTTCCGTCGGTCGTTTTGCTGGCTTGTTTTCTTTATGGCTAGCTGCCTACAGCCGCTTGTTGTCTCAGGGGCCGAAGAACGGCCTTCACAGAAAGTTCGCTTCGCCACGTTCAACGTCTCTCTCTACGGAGAACGCTCCGGCGAAGTCGCCAACCGCATCGCCGACGGCAACGACCCGCAAGCTCGCGCGCTCGCGGAGATCATCCAACGCGTGCGCCCAGACGTTCTTCTACTCAACGAAGTCGACTACACACCCGACGGGCTATTGCAGCGGACCTTTCACGATCGATATCTCGCGGTCAGTCAGAATGTGACCAAGTCGCCCGATGGCCTCACAAAGCCCATCGAGTATCCGCATCGCTACTCGGCTCCTTCCAATACCGGCGTACATTCGGGACGCGATCTCGACCATAACGGAGTGATCGATTCACGCCCCGGCAGCAACGATTATGGCGCGGACTCGTGGGGCTACGGTCGGTACGAGGGCCAATATGCAATGGTCGTGATGTCGCGGTTCCCGATTGACAAGGAGAACATTCGCACGTTTCAGAAATTCCTCTGGCAAGACATGCCCAGTGCTAAAGTCCCAAATGAGGTCGAGTCGCCTGCCAGTTGGTACACGCCGAAGACGCTCGATCACTTTCGGCTAAGCAGTAAGAATCACCTCGATGTGCCCCTCTTGATCAACGGCAAACGCGTCCACCTGCTTGCTTCACACCCCACACCCCCGGGTTTCGATGGTCCGGAAGATCGCAATGGGCTACGCAACGAAGCGGAGATCCAATTCTGGGTCGACTACATTAACCCAGAGCGAAATTATCACTACGACGACCGCGGGAAGACTGGCGGACTCCCCGGCGATGCTCTCTTCGTTGTTGCTGGCGATTTGAACGCTGACCCCATCGACGGCAGCGACAGTCCCGCGATCAATCGGCTGCTTCGATCGTCGCGAGTCTCCCAAGCCGAGGCTCCCGCTAGTCGGGGTGGAGAGGAGCAAGCGAAAAAGCAAGCGGGGGCGAACCAAAGTCACAAAGGCCCCGACAAGCACGACACGCTCGACGCACCTGATCGAGAGGACAAAGGCGATCCGGGCAATTTGCGTGTCGACTACGTCGTTCCATCAAAGGGGTTCCGCGTGATCGAAAGCGGCATCTTCTGGCCCTCGTCGGACGACCCACTCTCAGAACTTACCGGCGAGCACCCGTTCCCAAGTTCTGATCATCGCCTCGTGTGGGTCGATGTTGAGTTCGAGTAGCCAAACTCATGAGCCGATTTGCCAAGCCTTCTTGAGCCGAGGAGCGTAAGCTCTCGGGTTTCACGCCAGCCAGTTCAACCCGCGGGCTGACCCCTCGCGGCTCATTACTTGCTCTCTCCAAGATCGACGATTCTTATCTTGCGAAACTTCACCTCGTCGCCGTGGCCTAAGAACCCGAGGTGACCCTTGGTTCGTTTGAGTCCTGGATGCTCACGGCCATCGATTGTCTTTCCCTCGGGGGCAACCTTCTTCAGATTGACGTCGAGAATCTTCCGCTTGTTCAGCGTCACGATCAGCCGATCACCAACCAGCATGACCTCTTGTTGATTCCACTCACCCACAGGCTTGAGCGCCCCACGCTTTGCAGCCGCAATCCCGTAGGCACTGCCGTGATACTGATACGGTTGCAACCCGGCAAACTTCTCAGCCGCGTTGTCGAGGATCTGCAACTCGATCCCTACGTAAGCCGGGTCGCCTTTCAGTGGCGAGCGAATTCCTAAGCCGTTGTTCGCACCAGGCGAGAGTTGAAACTCAAACCGCAAGACAAAGTTGCTGTACTCCTTCTCTGTAAACAGATTGCCAGCGGTCCCCTTCTGGCAAACAATTGCCCCGTGTTCCACACGATATGCCTTTTTCGCCCCCACCCAGCCACTTAGTGCTTTCCCATCAAACAACGGCGTGAAGTCTGACTCCTTCAAAGAGGGTGACTTGAACACTTCGAGCTTCGCTGCCCAAGGCTCCGGCGTAACCGTGTCTTTCGCTTGGCACAAAGAATGTTTCATTCCAAACATGAAGAGAACGGAAAGGACAATCCCTCGAACGAACAGGCGCAAAGCGGGGCTCAAGAGTAGCATAGGGTCTCTGCTTCCTCATCTAGGATGGCTGTGTCGTCGACAAACCTACTGATAATTTACGAACCACGAATCTTACGAATAGCACGAATAATAGTAGCTATGTTATAAGTTACCAACAAACTGATCTGTGTTATTCGTTTGATTCGTGGTTCTCTATGAATTCTGAAACGATGAAGTCTGAAACATGGCCTCTTGGGGTGTTCACCAGCGTCGATGCCGGCTTTGGCGTGAAGCTGGAGGTCGCCGCCGAGCTTGGCGTGCCGACAATGCACTTGCATGCGCCTAGTAATCTGAGCGATCCCGTCCAAGCCGCCCAAGACTTTCGAGCAAAGTCTGCCGATTTCGAAATCGAGCCGACGGTCATCTTCACTGAGTTCGGCGACGAAAGCTACGAGAGCATTCCCATCGTCAAAGAGACGGTCGGATTGGTGCCTGAGTCAACCCGAGAGAAACGATTCGAAATCCTCAAGAGAACGGTTGTTTTCGCTGAGGAACTGGAAGTCGACGCCGTGGGACTCCACCTAGGATTCGTGCCGCACGACTCAAGCGACCCCGCCTACGGAGCCATCCTCGAGACGCTGCAAGACGCGTGCACTTTTGCAAAGACCCACCAGAGAAATATCCACCTAGAGACCGGCCAAGAACCCGCCGACGTTTTGCTGCAATTCCTGAAAGCAACCGACCGCGCGAACCTCTTCATCAACTTCGACCCCGCCAACATGATCCTCTACGGTTGTGGCGAACCTTTGCCGGCACTCGAACAACTTGCCCCCTTCGTCCGGAGCGTCCACTGCAAAGACGCGATCAGCAGCGGCCAACCCGGCGTGACTTGGGGTGAAGAGAAAACACTAGGCGAAGGCGACGTCGGGATGCTTGAGTACTTGCAGGTTTTGAAGAAAATTGGCTACGAAGGTCCACTCACAATCGAGCGAGAGATCTCTCAAGAACCCGAACGACAAAAAGCAGAGATCGGAAACGCTGTTAAGTTACTTGAGAGACTCAAGCAACAGCTACTGTAGGCTAACACCATCTCATCCAGTCAATCCTGTTAATCCTGTCCAACAAATATGGCTGTTAAAACTCGCCTCTCGATAATGATGTTCCTCCAGTTTTTCACCTGGGGAGCATGGTTCGTCACGCTTTTCTTGTGTCTTGATACGGCAAAGCTTTCCGACTTCACGGGAAGGGCCTATCAGAGCGCACCGATCGCAGCAATTATCGCTCCGCTGTTCTTGGGGCTGATTGCCGACCGGCTGTTTTCCTCACAAGTTGTCCAAGGCGTGTTGATGCTAGTCGGTGCCGGGCTGATGGCCGCGGCGGCTCAAGCGGTGACGGACGGCAATGGCGGTCTCGCCGTGTGGCTGTTCATTGCCTACATGCTCTGCTACATGCCGACGCTTGGGCTGGGCAACTCGATCGCTTTCGCGAATGTCGAAGACCAAAACGAATTCCCCGCGATTCGCGTTTGGGGAACCATCGGCTGGATTGTCGCCGGACTGACCGTTGGTGGACTGGGTTGGTCGGATAGCATCAAAATGCTGTGGCTGGCGGCTGGCGCATCGGCGCTCTTCGGCATCTACAGTTTCACTCTACCGAATACACCACCACCGGCGAAGGGCAAGCCGCTGAACATGGATAGCCTGCTGATGGTCGATGCATTCAGGCTGATGAAAAGCGTACCGTTTGCTGTGTTCATCATCTGCTCAACGCTGATTTGTATTCCGCTGGCTTACTACTATTCGTATGCCTCTGGAGTACTCGCTGATATCGGTTTCAAACAACCTGCCTCAACGATGACGATCGGCCAGATGAGTGAGATTGTCTTCATGCTGCTGGTCCCGTTCTTTTTCCGACGGCTCGGTGTGAAGTGGATGATCCTCGTCGGTATGGCCGCTTGGGTGATTCGCTACGTCCTGTTCGCCTACGGCGCACCAAACCAAGCGGTCTGGATGATCCTGCTAGCCGTCGCGTTGCATGGCGTCTGCTACGATTTCTTCTTCGTCACCGGCTTCATGTACACCGATCAAAAAGCTCCTCCTGAAGTCCGCGTGCAGGCACAAAGCATGTTGGTCTTCTTCACTCAAGGCGTTGGGATGTATATCGGCTATGCGGTAGCCGGCTGGCGGCTTGGTGAAACCATGACCAGTCGCAAGGAACTCACCGATCAGTTTGCAGAGAATGCCTCGGGGGAGAAAGTCGATTTCTTCGAGTCTTTCACACAAATGTTTAGCGTTTCGATCCCCGAGGGCGTCGACTCCGCACTGCTGGACAAGACACTCAACCAATGGAAAGAATTCTGGCTGCTGCCCGCCGGGATGGCAGCAGTAATCTTCGTGATCTTTCTGCTAAGCTTCTGGGAGAAACCCTCGATCGACGAAAAAATCGCCGCCGACCAAAATGCCGATGATGCTCTGCCTGCTGAGGTGCCCGCATGATCTACGCAGTAGTCTTCGGAAAGGGATTCACTTAGCAAGCTAACCGCCTAGCTTTACTAGGAGTCGCACCTGTTTCCCTGCAGGCAAATTCACCCTCCACTTGCCATTGGCTTCCCCGTGGACGCCTTCACCTTCAATTCCCGAAATCTTTAGGCGACTGCCGAGGGATACGGCTTGCTCAAGGCGACTGGTCAGTTCAAGGTCGATTCGGCCTGCTGGCAGATCCCAAGCCAGCCGATCAACCACGATGCCGGTCCTGGCCAAGATGCCCTTCAGTTCTCCCCGCGGTAAATGTTCCTCAGAAATCCCAGGCAGTAAATCCAACTCACCCGGACGAGAGATGAGGCACATCTCCGTAAGAATGGCCGGCAGCGAAAGGATCGAATCAAGATTGTAGATCCTCCGATTCGGATTGTGTGAACTGATGTAGCTGCTGTAGAGGAAACCACTCCTGGCATAATCGTTGAGCATCGACCACACGATGGACGGTTCGTGCAGACGCGAACCGAAGAAGCCAAGTTCCATGAAACCATGCGCGCTCTTATTGCCCTGCCCTGCTCCGATCCGCATTTCAATCGCACGCTTCGCAGCTTCGTAGAGCTGGGGCGTATTCGGCGTAATGTCGATCCCCGGATAGACCGCGTGCAGGTGCGAGTTGTGGCGATGGTCATAGTTGTCAGCAACGCCCGGATAGCTCCACTCGGCAATGGCACCATCCTCATTGATGCGATACTCCGGTAGTTTCTCAAGCACCGCTTGCAGCTCGGGAATCCGTTCCTCCTTGATCCCCAGCACCCGGTAAGCCTCGATCAACGCGGAAAAACTCTCGCGAATGATGGCAATTTCCGAGGTTGCATTCGGAGCACCGGGCGTATTCGGCGAGCTGTTCTCCGGCGAGATACTTGGGTAGATGAGATACTTCCCGTCGGGTCCTTCCATGCCGTCGAGAAAATCTTCGTAGAACAGTGCGACGTTCTCCAGTAGCGGCACAACACGGTTCGCAAGAAACTCTTCATCCCCCGTAAACAGATAATGTTGCCAGAAGTAAGCACCCAACCATCCAGCGGCACCCGTCCAGCCTTGCCAACCAGCAATAGCTAAGCCATGCCGCCAGCCGTGGGCAATGGCTCCCATGTAGCCGCGTGCCCCGTACAATTGCGAGGCGTTTCGTTCCCAATCCGGATAGAGCGTTTCGATCCAGCCGAAGTAGCTGTCCATCGCCTCGGGCAGATTTCCAACGCTGCCGTAGGAAATCGCCAGGTTCAAGTTCGAGTCATTGGTGTAATGCCCCCACCACATCGGCTTCCAAGTATCGCCCCAAAGCCCCATGAGCGTCGGGGGCAGTTCACCACTACTAGAGATCAGGCAGTAGCGACCGACCGCATAGATTAACTCTAGAAACGCTGGTGTTGGGCCACTCTGAGCCGCCTCGGCAATAATCTCTTCGGTCGTTCTTCCTACTCCATAGTGTTTCTTGTTGTTGGGGCCACCAATTCGATAGCTCACGCGGCGGAACATCTCGCCGTGAACCTTCGCATGGCTTGCGAGAAGTTCGTCGTAATCTGTACTAGACGCGTCTAACTCAGCACGCAATTTGTCTCGGTTCGCTTGGCTTGCGACCGGTAGAAACTCAACACGTGCGAGAATGAGTACTTCATCAGCATCCTTGATTCGGATGCGATCCTTGCCAGCGGATGTCGTTCCGCCTGTCGTGATAACCCGAGCGAGAACCTGGTAGCCTTCCGCTTCGGCGAGCCCATGCAGGTGCTTGTACTGAGTTTGCAGGTACATTTCATCATCGCGATGCTCAATGGTTGGAGCTTCAATATCTTTCTCGTCCCACCCTTTTCGTGCCGCGAACATCACGTCCAAGTTCAGCGGAGCGCCTGTCGGACGTTTCAACCGAGTCACGATCACGTTATCAGGCCGCGAAACGAAACAACTCCGCTGCCAATCGCCGCGATCATCCCGCCACCGCACATTGATTTCGCCCGTGTCGAGTGTGAGCGTCCGACGGTAATCAGTGATTTCTCCCAGCTTCGGGATGGAGAACTTCAAATGAAGCGCCGGATGCACATAGTTCAATCCGAACCGCGGTCCGGGACGAATCAGTGCTTCCTTGGGAAACATTTTTGCATTCCCGTTGCCAAATTCATTAAACACCGTCGAAGCTGCCGGGCTCCACTTTTCTTGTTTCGCTAGCTCACGAGCCCGGGCCATCGCCTCTACCATGTTCGGCACATCGGGCTTCACCGGTTGGGCGGGCACCCAGAGCTTTTCATGATTGAGGACGATCGTCTCCTCCAGAGGATTGCCGTGCACCATCACCCCTTGGCGACCATTTCCGCTGATGAGCGCATCTTCCCAACGCTTCGCGGGCTGGTTACTGGTAAGGACGATCGGCTCGGCATCCTCAGCAATCACTGATTCTTGCAGAAACAATGCTGACGCAATGAGAGTTACCAAAGCGGCTCGAGCCGTAGAACCTAATCTCATCTCAACAGATCCTCGCAATATCAAATCACTTAGAGATAGAATGAACCACGAAGAGCGCAAAGGACACCAAGAAATCGTTGGAGCAGTCCACAGCCTCCAACAATCCCTTCGTGTCCTTTGTGCTCTTTGTGGTAATCAGAATTCCGTCACGCCAAAATTTTCTTGATCACATGCCCATGCACGTCGGTCAACCGAAAGTTGCGGCCCTTGTACTTGAAGGTCAGCCGCTTATGCTCGATGCCCAGCAGATGCATCACGGTGGCGTGAAAGTCGTGGACGTGGAAGGGATCTTCCGCAGCGGTGAAGCCCAGCGGGTCGGTCTTGCCGTAGGTGATGCCCGGCCTCACGCCGCCGCCGGCCATCCACATCGCACCGCTCTTGATATGATGATCGCGACCTGAGCCCTGCGACATTGGCGTGCGGCCAAACTCGCCGCCCCAGATCACCAGAGTATCTTCGAGCAGCCCACGCTGCTTGAGATCTTTCAGCAAGGCCGCGCACCCTAGATCGACCTGTTTGGTGAGCTTCTTCATGCCGCTGGTCACCGCACCGTGATGATCCCAACCGGTGTGGTAGAGCTGCACGAAGCGAACTCCGCGTTCCACCATCCGCCTCGCCATCAGGCAGTTGGAACCAAAGCTCCCATCGGGTTGATTCTTAATACCGTACATCCCTCGCGTCGCGACAGTCTCTTCAGCGAAATTTGCGAGCGCGGGAACACTCATCTGCATTTTAAACGCGAGCTCGTATTGATCGATTCGCGTAGCGATCTCAGGGTCGAGCATCTGCTGGTTGTAGATCTGATTCATCCCAGCAATCGCGTCGAGCGTCCGCCGCTGGCTCCCTCGATCAATCCCTGCGGGCGAATTGATGTAGTTCAACGGTAATCCAGTGCCGTAGAACTCGACCCCCTGATGCACGCCGGGCAAAAAACCGTTGTGCCAACCCGTTGTGGGCACCGGCTGTCCTTCATCACCTGAACGCATCACGACGAACGCGGGAAGATTATCCGCTGGGCTCCCCAAGCCATAAGAGCACCAGGAGCCCATACTCGGCCTACCCGTGATTGCGGTGCCGGTGTTCATGAACGTATGAGCCGGGTCATGGTTCACTTGCTCAGTTTGTAGCGTGCGAATGATGCACAGCTCGTCGGCCAGCTTTTGCAGGTGCGGAAAGAGGTCGGAAATCTCCTGCCCCGATTGGCCATAGCGATCAAAGCCGATCTCCGAGCCCTTGCAAGTCAGCGTCGAGTTCTGCAAAAACGCCAACTTCACGCCTTTGGCCAAGTCCTCCGGCAGAGACTTCTTGTCTTGCTTGCGTAGCTCCGGCTTGTTGTCAAACGATTCAAACTGACTCGGCCCACCCGCCATGTAGAGATAAATCACACGCTTCGCTTTGGGAGCATGATTCGGAAAGCCCCCAACACCTGGAGCAGCGGCCAAAGCTTCGCGACCGATCAAACTCCCTAGTGCAGCCACACCAAGCCCGGTCGCCGCTCTGCTAAAGAAATGGCGTCGGGTGTGGTGAGTAAGGATTTCGCGATCGAATTGATTCATCATTCGAAAACAATTTTTGACTTAAGTTCGGGTAATAAACTCATGCAAATTAAGCAGTCCGCGTGAGACGATCGTCCAAGCCGCTAACTCAGCAGCATCGACTGAGCTTTCTGCCTCGATTTGACCTACTTCTAAAAGCTGTTGGGCTGCCTTGGGGTTGTTCTTGTAGTGCCTGCGTTGCTCGCGGAGCAGATCTGTAAGAAGAGCCAACTCCTCTTGTTTTGGCTCTCGTTGTAACGTCCACTCAAAGGCGAGGCGTAGTCGCTCGGCGTCGTCCACTGCCTCCGCCTTGAGTGTTCTCTCTGCCAGTGCGCGAGCTGCCTCAACAAACTGCGGATCGTTGAGCAACGTCAGTGCCTGCCCCGGCGTGTTGGTCTGGTTTCTTCTTGCCGTGCACTCTTGCCGCGTGGGTGCGTCGAAAGCCAAGAGTGCTGGGTGAATGTTTTGTCGCTTCCAAAAGGTGTAGAGCGTTCGCTGATACTGCGATGCCTGCTCCGAGGTCTTCCACAGCATGTGACGACTACCCCACATAATCTTGCTCGATACTTCCCAATACTTCTTCGGCTGATACGGATAGAAGCTTGCCACCGGCACTTCGTCAGTCAACTGCAATAGGCCAGCCGCTTGCAACGCCGAATCGCGAATCTCTTCCGCCGTATGCCGATGACGGCTTTGCCGCGCGTGCCAGCGGTTGCCCGGATCGCGCTTCGCCAAATCGGGTGTGGGCTTGGAACTCAGACGATACGCGTTGGTCGAAACCAACAGCTTGACCATGTGATTGCGGTCCCAACCACTCTCAACGAATTCCGCAGCCAACCAATCCAGCAACTCCGGATGCGAAGGCCAATCCCCCTGCCCGCCACTATCCTCGAGCGTCTCACTGATGCCGCGGCCGTAGAATTGCTTCCAAAGCCGATTGACGAACACCCGTGGCGTGAGAGGGTTTTCCTCTGACACTAACCACTGTGCCAAATCTAAACGCGTTGGACGCTTGCCATCTTCGCCGACAGAACCTAAGAACTCTGGAACCGCAGGGCCAACGATCGGCCCCGTCGTGTCCATGAAGTTGCCCCGATTGACTAGTCGCGTCTCCTTCGGCTCTCCCGATTTGCTCACTAGCACCGGCATACTCTCGCGGCGGAGGCCGTAAAGCTGGTTCTCCATCTCCCGCAACTGCGTCATCAACTCAGGCTGCGACTGTTCAAAATAAACCGCCTGCGCGATTTCTTTCTGTAAGGCATTGCGTCGAGCCGCCGCGGTCATGAGGGCCTGCTTCGGCAAGCTCATTCGTTTTTCAAAGGTCATGCGGTAGATCGGCTTCTCCCGCCAGCGGCGGATCATGGTTTCGCCGAGACGAAGTTCCTGCGCTTTGTCCGCCCGCACTTCCCAGCCACTTTCGCCCCAACCAACACGCCCCCCCCGCTGTGCCCATGCCATGCCAACGCACTCATGGTCGTTCGCTTTGACGAACTTGCTCTTGGGGATTCGTAAGCGCACCCAACCACCCGCTTTCGGCAGCTCGCCCAGGTGAACTAACCGTTTGGGATTCATCCAATCTTTGGCTGTCTCGAAAAGAGCTTTGTCTTTTTTGCCCCAGTAGTAGGCCTCGTCATAGTCGGGCTTCCACCCCATGCGGCCATAGGCACCATGCAAGATCTGAACAGCCAGATGCTCCGGAGGATTGTCTGGGTCGATATATACCTCGGCGTAGAAGGCTCCTTCCTTGCCGGGGAAGTCACGTTTGGAATAGCCAGTCATGCTCTCAGCGATGTAATGACGTTTCCACTTCTCTGACTCGCCTGTGACCACTCGAGCAGTGCGACCTTGCCAACTCGTCGTGTCGAATTCCCCTCCCACCTGACGCGGTGCATGGGGTACTGCAGGGATCCACTTAAAATCGACTTGCTGTTGCGCGTCTTTCAGCTTCGCGCGGATGTCCAATTCCCAATCAGACTGATTAGCCTCAAGCTTTGCTGCGAGTTCGTCTTTTGGGTTATGGATTTGCTCGTACAACTCGGCAACTTGGCGTTCTAATCGCTTATCGAGCTCGCTCTTCTTATCCTGCTGATAAACGTAATGCAACGGCACGCGACGATCACCGGGCGTGTAGACACCTGTCTCGACCAAGTCATCAAAGAACGCTGCCAAGCTGTAATAATCTTTGGCGGTAAGTGGATCGTACTTGTGATCGTGGCACTCCGCGCAACCGGTTGTCAGCCCCAACCAAACGGTACCGACCGCGCGAACGTGTTCACCCTTGAGGGCGTAGAGTGCTTCTTTATCAATCACTCCCGCCTCGCAATTTGTTTTGACGATTCGGTTGTAGCCCGAAGAAATCAATTGCTCGTCGGTCGGATTAGGAAGCAAGTCGCCGGCGAGCTGTTCGATCGTGAACCGATCGAACGGCATGTTGTCGCGAATCGCGTTGATCACATAAGCACGATACGCGCCCGAGGCGATCGGCTCGTCACTCACCATGCCTGAGGAGTCAGCCCAGCGGACAAGGTCAAGCCACTGCACGGCTTGGTGTTCAGCATATTCCAGTGAATCCATCCACTGATCGACCAGTCGATCAAACGCTGCCATCGAGGGATCCGCCTCAAACCTCTTTACTTCTTCGTAGGTCGGTGGCAAGCCGCGTAGATCGTAGCTGAGCCGGCGAATTAATTCGCGGGGCGTTGCTTCTTCAACCGGCTGTGCCTGTTCGCTTCGCCAACGCCTCTCCAAGAATGTATCAATGGCGGCAGGACCATCGACTTCACCCTCGACTGGCGGTCGTTCGAGCTTGCGGAACGCCCAATGTTCCTGATACTCGGCTCCTTGCTCAATCCAACGCCTGAGGGTTTCTTTCTGCTGATCAGTCAGCGAATAGACCGAATCGCTGGGTGGCATTTTCAGATCAGGGTCGTTTGAGAGAATCCGGGCAACGAGCTCAGATGCCTCTGCCTTGCCTGGAACGATCGCCGCGTAGTCTCCCCGGTCTTCGGTTGCGCCCTCAAATGTGTCCAACCGTAGTTCGGCACGACGGTTGTCCTTATCGGGACCGTGGCAGAAGTAGCAGTTTTCGCTCAGGATGGGGCGGACATCTCGATTGAACAAGACGGTTGTGTCACGCTCGGCAGCGGTCGAGACGAGCGGGTAGCATGAAGCGACCAACACAAAGAGACAGAAAGCGGGAACAGTGCGAATTGAATACATTCTAATCGATTATATTTGCCAGGACTGCCACACAAAGACTACGTCTGGATGCGAGAGAATCGCACTCGCAAATCGGAAATTGGGCAATAAATAGGCAGATATAGCTTCAGAAAACCTCGAGATTCACCTAGAACCCAAGCTCAACAAGCGTCATGTCTCGGGCCCCTTCCTGTCCTAACAGACACGCCCCGCATCAACCCCGCGCCAGTGCGTCGCTCTGTTCGACGAAGTCGTCCCCGTCCCACTCGGCATCTTGCTTGATCATCTGCTTCTTCTCGTGCTCCGCTTTCTTCGCAGCACGAGCCTCGGCTTGACGTTTCACAAGATCAGCATGCGTCGTGAAGAACTGCAAGCTGTGACCCTTGAAGTCTTCGAGCGTCTCGAAGTTGTGCTTCTCCATGAAGGCGAGCAATTGCTCCTTCATCTCTGCGACACAACGGTACCCCATCTTCATCACGCCGGTGCAGACCTGGACGGTATCCGCCCCCAACAGAATGAATTGCGCCGCGTCGTTGCCCGTTTCCACACCACCAATCCCTGACAGCGTCCGGCCAGGAAATTCCTTGTCGATGCAGGTCGATATCTCCATGCACATCCGTAGCGCGATTGGCATCACCGCTTGACAGGAGTAACCTCCTGGCGTCGTGTAGCCTTCCACGCTCGGTTCAGGACGAAGCGTGTCGAGATCAACACCGATTACGCTGCGAATCGTGTTAATCGCCGCGACACCTTGGCAGCCAGCTCTTAACGCTGCGCGTGTCGGATCTTCAATGTGAGTGACGTTCGGCGTGAGTTTTGCCCAGACGGGACGCTTGGCGACTTCCATCACCCAGCCACAGACTTCCTCTAGGATATCCGCGTTCTCGCCCATCGCCGCGCCCATGCGTCGCTCGGGCAAACCGTGCGGACAACTCATATTCAGTTCAAACGAGTCAACACCCACCTCTTCGCAACGACCGATGATTTCCTGCCAAGCGTCTTTGTTGTATTCCTCCATAACCGACGCAATGAGGATGCCTTCGGGATACTTGTCTTTAATCTGCTTGAACTCGTCGAGCCACGTCTCAAAAGAGCGATCTGAGATCAGCTCAATGTTCTCCCAGCCGTAGATTTCATTCGACTCCCGGCTCCGCAACCGCACGTAGCGCGGCTGAACGTTAATGACCTTGGACGCGTCGAGGCTGACCGTCTTGCAAATGACTGCCCCCCAGCCTTCGTCGAAGGCCTTACCGATCACGTTGGCATTGGTACCCGGAGGGCCCGAACCAATCACGAACGGATTTGGGAGTTTCATTCCATCGATGGTGGTTTCGAGTGTTGGCATGATATTTGACAGGATTTACAGGATGGGCGTTCGGTTCAAGCAGGTCTGATAGACCCGAAGGGTCGTAAGCACGTAGCCAGGGGCGTGAGCCCCTGGAACGAAAAACAAAAAACATGGATAAGCCCCGAAGGGGCGAAAGTTGTTTTTAGTAAGACTATTTCTGTCGCTCCTCCGGAGCTTGCGACTACCGAAACAACTAACCAGGGGCTGACGCCCCTGGCTACATGCTAACGCCCCTACGGGGCGAGTTGCAAATCATTACGAAATCTTCTTGATCCCGCATATCCCGTTAGCCTGTCTAACTTCCCGCTAACACCTCATCCAGCATCGCCAACAGGTAATCAGCGTCATCTTTGGTAATACACATCGGCGGTTTAATGCGTAGCGTGTTTCCATAGAGCCCACCCTTACCAACGAGTACGCCGCGGTCACGCATCGCTTCCATCACATCGGCGGCTTCGGTGTTGGCCGGTTCTTTGGTCTTGCGATCGCGGACGAGTTCAATTCCCAGCATCAATCCCATGCCGCGCACCTCACCGATGATTGCGTGTTTTTCTTGCAACGCGAGGAAGCCGTCCTTCAGGTGATTGCCAACTTCCAACGCATTCTGTTGGATGCCGTCTTCTTCGATCACTTCAAGCGTGGCCAAGCCTTGCGTCATACTGATCGGGTTTCCACCGTAGGTGTTGAAGTGAATTCGGTTTGTCATCACTTCGGAAATCTCTTCAGTGGTTGTGAACGCACCGAGCGGGATACCGTTGCCGATTCCCTTGGCCATCGTGATGCCATCGGGGACGACATCGTAATTCTGATGCGCCCAGAAGTGAGTGCCTGTGCGCCCAAACCCGCCCTGCACTTCATCAGCAATACAGATGCCCCCATGCTGGCGGACGATGTCGTAGACGATTTGGAAGTACTCTTTGGGCGGCGTTACAGCACCGCCGACACCCTGAATTGGTTCGCCAATAAAACAGGCCACCTCGCCTGGCGTCTGATATTCAATGACTTCCTTGATGTCGTGAGCACATTTCAGATCGCAACTCGGATACTCCAACCCATAAGGGCAACGGTAACAGTAGCCGGCATGTGAATGAACAATCCCTGGCGATTGATTCGACTTAAACTTCCAAGTGCCATGTGCCGTGAGGCCCATCGTCGTGGCCGTGCCGCCGTGGTAACCGTTGCGTAGTCCAATAACTTGTGTGTTGCCGGTATGCTCGCGGGCGGAAAGAATCGCCACTTCATTGGCTTCGCTACCACTATTCGTGAAGTAAGTGCGGCTGAGCCCGTCGGGCATCTTCTCGGCGAGTTTCTCCGCGAACTGCGCGATGGTCGGATGCAGATAGATGGTCGTTGTGTGTTGCAATTGCCCCGTCTGCTGTTTCACCTTCTCAACAATTTTCGGATGGCAGTGTCCTACGCTCACGGTCACAATTCCCGCAAAAGCGTCGAGATAACGCGTTCCCTGGTCGTCCCACACGTACTGCATGTGCCCTTCGACCACCATCATCGGCTCACGATAGTACGTGATCACACCGGGCGACACATACTGCTTCCGCAGGGCTATCACCTCATCGCGTGAGGGACCCGAATAAGGTGTCAGCTGGTGGTCAATGATAGGGAGTTGCATTTTCGTTTCGGTAGACATATCACGGCTCGCTTTATTTCAGACAGGATACCAAGGTGCTCTAGATCGACTGGATTTCCAGGTGGAATCTATTTCATTCGATCTTGTTGATCCTGCCAATCTGGTTATCCGGTCATTCCTTCGTTCTGCAATTCATCCAAATCGCCAGCCTCGGGTACTAGCACCCCAGGATCGTGCAGTCCCCGTTCTTCCTTACTTCCCGGGATCAAGTTATCGAGTGCAATCCCAATGATCGCCGCCACGGCCATCCCCGTAGAACCAATCGAAACGACGATCGACTGCAACTCAACGGGCAAACGTTCCAACAGCCCTTCAACCGTCGGCTGATACATGGCCACGGTCTTGCCAGCGATTAGGTTCGCTTCTTCCGTGAACGAGGAGAAATAGGCCGGCATGCTCAACCCCATGAACAGCGCGAAGCCGCCGATCAGCAAATTGCGATCCGACCGCAAATCGCACTTCGCAAACTGCTGGACGCCGACGCCACTGATCAGCCCGAACATGACACAGTATAGACCACCGACGACCGGACCGGGAATCGCCGCCGCCAGCGCACCGAACTTGCCGAGGAATCCTAACGCTATCAATAACACAGCCCCAATCTGGACAACATAGCGGCTTCCTACTTTCGTCAGGCCGATCAGGCCGACGTTCTCTGAGTAACTCGTACTACTGAATCCACCAAATACACCGGTCAGAAAACAACCGATCCCTTCGCAGCCAATGCCGCGCGAGACTTGCTCCGGTGACGGATCACCTCCGCCCGCCATGTGACTACACGCATGATAATCGCCAAACGATTCGATCATCGACGCCAAGTAGCCAGCAAGCACCGCGATTACGAAACCGAGTTCCCATTTTGGGAAACCCCAAGGGAAGAAAACCTCCCGCGGATCATACCTGACCCATCCTGTCGACTTTGCAGCTTCTAAATTGACATAGGAGGGGTGATCTTCACCGTATAAACCTGCTGCAGAAAGTCCCCAGCAGAGTGTGACAACTACCACCAAAGCCGAGAGAATCGGAAAGAGCTGAAACCAACGGTTCGAGCGTGAAAGGACGAGCGAAAAAAGAATGATCATGACAATCGTCAACCCGGATATCGTCCAGTCCGTCCCCGCCTTGGGAGCACCATGCTGAAACAGTGCTAGCCCGATCAGCATGATTACCGGACCCACAACAACCGGGGAAAGAATCTTCCGCACCCAGCCCATCAAGCCGGAAAAACCGATCACCATTTCAAACACGGCACCCGCCATCACCGCCCCGGCGATGTACTGCATCATTTCCGCAGGCTCGCCTCCGCGATCTTTGACCGTCAGGATGATGCCGAAAAAGGCAGCAATGAATGAAAAGCTTACTCCCTGAATGATCGGCAACCGTGAACCGAAGGTCGCCTGAATAAGCGTGGCGACTCCGCTACACAGCATCACTGAAGAGATCAACAAGCCGATCTGCTCGAGGCTCATTCCCATCGCGGGACCGAACAGCAAGGGAATCGCCACGGTCGACCCGAACATGGTCAACACATGCTGCACTGCCAAGATGATGGCCTTACCCAGTGGCGGCTTGTCGTCGAGGCCGTAGATGATCGAGTTCGTGGGTGTGTTGGTCATGCTGTCCTACTTAGAGCGGTGCCGCCGCTTTCCTCGGGCTCTTATGTTACAATACTTTTATGGAAACCCAAAACCCATCAACTGACGCGTCAGCCACCGTCGTAGGCTTTGGCGACGAACTGTTGGATCGGATGGTCCGTGCCGTGGAACTTGTCAGAGAACGATTGAAACGCTCCACCGCCGCTCTTGATGCTGCAGGTGTCCCCTACGCCGTGATCGGCGGCAACGCGGTCGCCGCCTGGGTTTCGACCGTTGACCCCGGTGCCGCTCGCAATACCGTAGATGTCGATCTGATGATCAACCGCAGTGACTTCGAAGCCGCCAAAGCAGCCCTCGAAACGGCTGGCTTCGTCCACTACGAACTGATGGACGTCCCCATGTTCCTCGATGGGCCCGATGGCAGTCTCCGCGACGCGGTGCATCTACTTTTTGCGGAAGAGAAGGTGAAAGAGTCGTACTATGCTTCCGCACCACGACTCAGCGTTAATAAATCCGTCGAATCGTATGCCCTGCTTCAATTGGAACAACTGCTCACGATGAAGCTCACTTCGTTCCGCCGCAAAGACCAAGTTCACGTGCAAGACCTTATCGGAGTTGGCTTAGTGGACGACAGTTGGAAGGAGCGATTGCAGCCCGAACTTGCCGATCGACTGCAAGAACTCTTGGACGACCCGGAGGGCTGACGCAACCGACTCGGATGCCCTGGAGAAACTACCGTGACGCGAAGAATTGATCGCACCACCCAAAAAGTTGGGGAGAAGTATCATGTCTGGTACACGGATCGACTCTGGGAGAAAACGAAAGACCAGCCCGTGGTTGATGTCGAGATTGAATCACTCAAACACCTTGATGTCGTTTGTTGGTTCGATGATCAATGGCCACCAACGCTTCGTAACGTCGTCGAGCATTTTGCTCGAATCGAGAGAGCGGATCTAGCACACCCGATCATCCTCGACCCTAATGGCCAAATTTTTGATGGTGCTCACCGTGTCGCAAAGGCCATGGCTAAAGGGCAATCGACCATCAAGGCCGTGCAGATGGCGACCCTTCCTGCACCTGACGAAATCGTTGACTCAATCTATTGAGCGACAGGCGACTACGCATGATGCCATACTACTCGCGGCATCGAATCGAGCTCCTGCAAATCCCGTCCGAGATCCGGTTATCCGATCCACTACGGCGCAACAATCGCGTCGTAGGTCTCAGGCCGACGGTCCCGGAAGAACTGCCACGTGTTCCGCACTTCGCGGATCATGTCAAAGTCCATGTCGGCGATCACGATGTCATCCTCGTCGCGTTTCTCGCTTTGCGAAATAAACTGCCCTCGCGGATCAACGAAGTAACTCTGGCCGTAGAATTCTCCGATCCGCCAAGGCTCTTCCCAACCAGGACGATTGATTGCTCCGACAAAGTACTGATTGGCTACGGCATGGGCCGGCTGCTCAATCTTCCACAGATACTCGCTCAAGCCGGCGACGGTCGCTGATGGGTTAAACACGATCTCGGCACCATTCAGCCCTAAGCAGCGCGCCCCGTCGGGGAAGTGGCGGTCGTAGCAGATGTAAACGCCGACTTTGCCGATGCGAGTCTCGAAGATTGGGTACCCCATATTGCCAGGCCGAAAGTAGAACTTTTCAAAGAACCCGGGCTGACAATGGGGAATGTGGATCTTGCGGAACTTTCCTAGGTACTCGCCGTCGGCATCGATCACCGAAGCCGAGTTGTAGTAGACACCCGTGATGTCCTCTTCGTACATCGGCACGACGAGCACCATGTTGTGCTTCTTGGCAAGCTCCTGCATCAGCTTCGTCGTCGGCCCATCCGGGAGACGCTCGGTCAGCTCGTACCACTTGATTTCCTGCTCAGCACAAAAATACGGCCCATAGAAGAGTTCCTGCAAACAACAGACTTGTGCACCTTGGTCTGCCGCCTGTGCGATCATCTCGACATGCTTGTCGATCATCGCCTGCTTGATTTTCTCGACCGGCGAGGTGGCCGGCTCGCAGAGAGTCGCCTGAATGAGTGCACCACGGACCATACGTGCCATCGCTGCTACCTTTGCGGGTAAGATTTCTAGATTGTAATTGCCGCCGTCCGCTCGCAGCATAGCGTTTTCTGCAGGCAACCTCCACTAGCACAGCCTTTCTTTTGACAGGATTTACAGGATCGACAGGAAGAATGAATCCCGTCGATCCTGTAAATCCTGTCCAAACTTTCGCGATTAACGTAAGATGGCACCATGACTACTACAGCAACCGAAGCAGAACTCGTCCCCATCCTCTCCGGCGGCAGTTGGAAGACGATTGAAACTGCACAATCGACCGATGTCTTCAATCCTTCGACTGGCGAGGTGATTGCCCGCACTCCGCACCTCAGCGCCGACCAGACGAATGAGATCGTCGCGGCCGCGGCTGCCGCCCTGCCCGCCTGGCGAGAGACGCCGGTCGTTGAACGTGCACGTGTGATGTTCCGCTATCGGACTCTGATGGAACAGCACTTCGAAGAGCTGGCGGCACTCGTTACGCGCGAACACGGCAAAACCCTCGCTGAAGCACGGGCCGAAGTGAACCGCGGCGTCGAGATGGTCGAGTTTGCCGCCGGCATCCCTAGCCTCATCATGGGCGACGCGTTGCCTAACATTGCGACAAGCGTCGACGCGGAAGTCGTCAAACACCCCGTGGGAGTTTGCGTAGGGATCACGCCTTATAACTTCCCAAACATGGTCCCGCTCTGGATGTTCCCTGTCGCCATCACCTGCGGTAACACCTTCATTCTCAAGCCGTCAGAAAAAGTGCCCCTCTCTGCAATCTGCCTCGTCGAGTTGCTGATTGAAGCCGGATTGCCTGAGGGCGTGATGAATATTGCTCACGGTGATCGTACGTGTGTCGAAACACTGCTTACGCACCCAGACGTCGCGGCAATCTCGTTCGTTGGTTCCACGCCCATCGCGAAAGCCATCTACGAAACGGGAACTGCTCACGGCAAGCGTGTGCAGGCCGCTGGCGGTGCGAAGAACCACTTGATCGTGATGCCTGATGCGGATCAAGAACAAACGGTCAAAGCTCTCTCCGCCAGCGCCTTCGGCTGTGCTGGCCAACGCTGCATGGCTGGTAGCCTAACCGTGGCGGTCGGTGACGCCGGCGATGCGGTCGTTCCAAAGTTGGTCGATTACGCCGGCGCAATGCGTGTTGGTCCCAGCGATGGCAACGAACAAGTCGACATGGGCCCAGTGATTCGTGACGACCATCGCCAGCGTGTCGCCAGCTACTTAGACGTCGCCAACGAAGAAGGCGCGACGGTTGCGTTGGATGGTCGACGCGATTTTAACGATCCTGGATTTCTCATCGGCCCCAGCGTCGTCGACCACGTTGCCCCCTCGATGCGAGTCGCTCAAGAAGAAGTTTTTGGACCGCTGCTCTCAGTGGTTCGCGTCAATACACTTGAAGAGGCGCTCGCACTGGGCGACAACTGCGAATACGGCAACGGCGCCGTAATCTTTACCCGCAGCGGCTATGCCGCCCGGCAGTTCAAGCAGCACTTCAACGCCGGCATGATCGGCGTGAACGTGGGAGTGCCTGCTCCGATGGCATGGTTCCCATTCACCGGCTGGAATCGCTCCTTCTTCGGCGACCTACACATCCAAGGCACCGAGAGCATCCAGTTCTACACGCGACAGAAAGTCACGCTCACGCGTTGGCCCCAAGAGGGCGACTCGCATCTGGATCCAGTTTGGAAAGAAAAATAGTCTGTAAAAATGACCAATGACCAAATCCAAATGACCAATCGCATGCGGTTTTGCAAACAGACATTGGTGATTAAGGCTTGGTCATTGGTCATTCGACAACTACGCCTTCACAATCCGCTCCCGCCCCTCGCTCACACCAAGCGTCGCGTTCCGCGTATCCACGACCAAACGTGCGTGTTTCACAATGAAGCTGTAGTCGTACGCACTATGATTGGTCGCGATGAGCACGCAATCCTGCTCGGCAAGAAACTCCGGCGTTAGCTCCTGGCTTTTAAAGCCCGAGTAGTCGTACTTCCGCACCTGTTTGAGCTGCGGCACGTGCGGATCGTTGTAGCTGAGGTCCGCTCCGCGTTGCATGAGCAAGTCCATCAGACGAAAAGCGGGGCTCTCACGGTCGTCATCCACGTCCGGCTTGTAGGCCACTCCGAGAACGACGATCTTGCTGCCTTTGATCGGCTTACCCGATTCATTAAGCGCCTCCGACAACCGGGCCACCACGTACTCCGGCATCGCGGAGTTGATCTCGCCAGCCAGCTCAATAAACCGCGTCGTCAGTCCATGCTTCCGAGCCGTCCAACTCAAGTAGAAGGGATCAATCGGAATGCAGTGTCCGCCCAAACCGGGGCCTGGATAGAACGCTTGAAAACCAAACGGCTTGGTCTTCGCCGCATCAATGACTTCCCAAACGTCAATGCCCATCTTGTCGCATAGGACTTTTAATTCGTTCACCAACGCGATGTTCACCGCTCGATAGGTGTTTTCCAGAATCTTACAAGTCTCAGCAACTTCGGCGGAGCTGACCGAGACCACCTTGTCGACGACGCTCTCGTAGAGCTGCGTCGCCAGTTGGCCACTGACCTCATCGCTCCCGCCAACCACCTTCGGAATACTACCGGTAGACCAATCCTTGTTGCCTGGGTCTTCGCGTTCGGGACTGTAGGCAACGAAAAAGTCTTCTCCCGCTTTCAACCCCGTTGCTTCCAACACAGGTACGATCACATCGCGGGTAGTACTCGGATAGGTTGTACTCTCCAAGCAAATAAGCTGCCCAGGTCGAAGGACCTTTGCCAACTCCTTAACCGTCGACTCCACATAACTCAAGTCCGGGTCGCGACTGGGCGTGAGTGGTGTAGGAACGCAAATCAGCACAGCATCAGCGCCGGCCAATTCTCCAGGGTCCGCCGTAGGAATGAGTTTTCCAGAAGACGTCCAACTGGCGATCTCATCATCGGTGATATGAGCAATGTAGCTCTCACCGGCATTCAAGCGATCAATCTTCCGCTGATCCACGTCGAAACCGATCGTCGTAAAACCGGATTTCACCAGCGCCCGAATCAAGGGCAATCCTACGTACCCCAGCCCTACGACTCCGACTTTCGCTTGTTTCGACTCGATAAGTTGGCTAAGTTTTTGCGCGATTTCATTCATTGAAGTTCGTCCGTGACCAATCGTTCTCAGGCAAGTATCTTATCAAACCACGAATTGCACGAATAACACGAATTGGGTGCTCGAGAATTACAAACGTGCGCCGTAGCGTATTATGTATCTTGGTATAAGAATCAATCGAAGCTGAGATACCACTCGAAACAATATTCGTGTTATTCGTGAGATTCGTGGTTCAAAACAAGTCTTAGAATAACGGAAGTGCATGGGAATCGAACCCACCTGCGAAACGGCTGGCGCTCCGCACAACGGTTTTGAAGACCGCGACCGCCACCAGGCCGGCACGCACTTCCCTAAGCCCTCATTAGTGTACGCGCAATACGGGCCCTTCGCCGAGGGCCTCGCACACCTGACCGATCACTTTCGCCGAATCGGACAGTTGCTCCATGAGAGACGCGAGCTGCTCCTTGGCGCCCCCTATCAGTATCCCACCAGAAGTCTGTGGATCGAAGAGGAGCTGATATTTCGAGAATCTCCTGACAGCGTCGGCGGCGCGAATCCTCTGCTCAATCTCGCGGTTGCCTGGAGCTAGCGTACTCTCAATGCCCTGCTCTACCAAGTCTTCAGCTCCTGGTAAGACTGGGAGCGACTCAAGCGAAATCTCCGCACTCACCCCGGACGCGACTAGCATTTCGCACAAGTGACCGGCCAAGCCGAAACCAGTCACGTCCGTCATCGCTTGCACACCAACTTCCTGCGCAGTGCGACTTGTTTCACGATTGGTCTGTAACATGGATGCAACGACTGCTTCCCACCAATCAGCTTCACACAACGCTTGGCTGTGAGCTGCCAGCAAAATGCCAGTTCCCAATGGCTTGGTTAACACCAGTTGGTCGCCTACACGAAGACCAGCTTTGCGAGTTCGCCGCTGCGGGTCGCTATCGCCAAGCAGAGTAAACCCAACGGTGGCTTGCGCTCCCGCGATCGTATGACCACCGACGATCGGTACTCCAGCCGGACGGAGGGCTTGGAGAGCTCCTTCGAGAACCTCGCGTAAAAACTGCTCTTGTCTTAGCGCGGGTCCGTGAGGAACGGTGACCATCGCCAGCGCCGCCTGAGGTTCGCTTGCCGAAGCATACAGATCGCTCAAAGCGTTCTCTGCCGCAACTTGCCCCAACAGGAAAGGATCGTCTACGAAAGCCGTGAAAAAGTCGGTCGTCACGGCCGTCTGCGCTGATGACGCGTGCTCTATCACTGCGACGTCATCGGGTTCGTTAAGCCCCAGGACCACTCGCCCTGACTCAACGTTTTCAATTTCGGACAGAACACGCGAGAGAATGTTCGCCGGGACTTTACTTCCGCAACCTCCGCAGTGCATCGCTTCGTCTGGAGGACTCGGTGACATAATCGAACTCATCCGCGGCTGATAGTCTTGATACTTCGCCATGAATCGACGATCAATCCAGTCCTTCAATCGCCAACACCACCCAGCATGAACACTGAAGCCTTTGTAAGTTAGAATTGCCCGCTCATCGCCCGTGTTGAGTAGCGTTAGAAACGACTGTTGAGGCCGCCATTCGCGGAGCGAATCACGATTCAAATAGAGTCGCAGATTCTCCCACAAGACAGGCCCCTGACGCACTGCATGAACGCCTGCCTTAGGGACCGCTTCCGCCTCCACAGTTCCGCAATCCCCCACCGCAAAGACGGAACTCGCTCCTACACTCTGGAGCGTCGGCTTCGTGAGCAGGAAGCCGTGGTTGTCCTTCGGGAGATCGAAGTTGTCGAGGACACCAGGCGCTCGTGCGGAGGTCGCCCAAATGACAAGATCGCAATCAAGCTCGTCTCCGCCAGAAAGTTGAATCCTGCCGCGACGATCGATCTGCGTGATCTGTAAATCAAGCAGCACCTCAATGCCTCTCCCACGCAAGTGCCTACGTGCCAGCGACTGGGTTCGAGTGGGCATTGAAGAGAGAACTTCGTTGCCGCGGTCCAGCAGACTCAGTTCAAAGTCGCGGGACGGGTACGCCCGTTGCAAATGCCGATCCAAGCAGGAAATTATTTCAAACCCACCGGCACCTGCCCCCACGACCACGACTTTTTTAGGGCTATCAGACTGCTCGCCGAAGAGTTGGCTGAATCGCTTATCCAACCGCGTGAGAAACGTTTGCATCGGTTTAATCGGAAGCACGCGTTTGTCATCACCCGGCACTTCCATTGGACGCGAGCCGACACCAATCGATAAAGCGTCAAACGGCATTGGAGGACGAGAAGCAAAATGCAATTCCTGCTGCCCTGTATCTAGGCCAGTGACCTCGTCAAGAATCAATCTCGCTCCCGCAGCAGAGCAAAGGCGCACCAAGTCGATCCGCATTTCGTCCGGCTGGTAAAGTCCGGCCAACGTGCCAGGGAGCATGCCTGAGTAAGTCGCCGCCCCAAAATTGGAAACACAAGTGAGACGCGTCCCCGGCAGAGGATTCATCCGCCACATCCGCAGCACGTGAGCGTTCGTATGGCCGATTCCCAGCAAGACGATTTCATATTGGGGTAGCTCTTCGTTCACTCGGTTTCCTTCTTCAGATACTGCTTTCGGCAAGCAGTTGTATTCTAGTTCGATCTATAAAAGCTGCCACACTCTGGCGACTTCCAATAAAGAACCACAACGACACGACGAGTACAACGGAGGCTCACAGGTTTGGAATCTCAAGAAGCAACTCTTTGGGAACCACAAATTTATCAAATATCACGAATCTAATTCTTGGAAGTCCCTCCAACTAGGCAATGTTCTTCAGGAATTCGTTTGATTCGTGAATATTCGTGGTTCAAAGAAGAAGTCTTCGCACATTCACCACCCGCGATGCTTTCCGTCGTGCTCGTCGTGTCGTCGTGGTTTCTCCACAGAGCAGAACAAGTCGCTACAATAGAATTATCTGCTCGTGATCTGTTACAACTTTCAGCAACTCGATGAAGCACCTTCTTCTTGGCACTGCCGGGCATATTGATCACGGTAAAACGTCACTAGTTCAAGCTCTGACCGGTGTCGATACCGATCGGCTGCCTGACGAGCGACGTCGCCAGATTACGATCGATCTTGGGTTCGCCCCACTGTCAGTCGGCGATTACGAAATTGGCATCGTCGATGTGCCGGGGCATGAACGCTTCGTCCGCAACATGCTGGCCGGGGCGACCGGCGTGGACTTGGCAATGTTGGTGGTCGCTGCCGACGATTCAGTCAAGCCACAGACCCGTGAGCACTTGGAAATCTTCAATCACTTGGGAATCAAGTCTGGCTTGGTCGTCATCACCAAGTGCGATTTGGCAGAACCGGAGTGGATTGAACTGGTCGAGAGTGAAGTCAAAGAACTCGTCGATGGCACTTTCCTCGCCGAGTCGCCCGTCGTGCAGGTCAGCTCCCGAACCGGCGAGGGCATTCGGGCGCTACGCGAGCACATTGAAACGATTGCACAGCAAGCAATAGCGCATCGAGATGACGCGCTGAACACAAGTTTCCACCTTTCGATTGACCGCGTCTTTACCATGGCGGGACACGGCACGATCGTCACCGGAAGCGCTGCGAGCGGGCAGGTCCGCATTGGAGACGAGTTGGAACTCCAACCCTCAGGGCGGCTCGTCCGAGTTCGCGGCCTACAATGCCACGATCAGGAGGTTGAGCAAGCGGCCCGCGGCCAACGGGTGGCCGTCAATCTTTCCGGAGTCCACTACGACGAACTGGCTCGCGGGGAGATTCTTTGCAGCCCGGGAACTTTGCGTCCAACCCAACTCTTGACGGTTGAGTTACGAATCAGCCAGCAGGTTGCACAATCCGTCAAGCACCGCAGCGCTGTGCGCGTTCACCTGGGAACAGCCACTATTCCCGCGAAAGTCGCCTTGCTAGGGGCGTCGCAAGTTGAGCCCGGTGAACGGGTCTACGCGCAGTTGTTCCTATCCCAACCGGTCGCCGCGTTCTGGGGACAGCCGTTTATCTTGCGCAATGTCTCACCCGTGGTCACGCTCGGCGGCGGTCGCGTTCTACAACCAAGGGCTGAGAAGCTGAAACGCACCGACGACTCGAATCGCCAGTGGCTTGACGCCCTCGCGGGAGACGATCCCTGCAAACGTGTCGCTGCCGTCGCACTCGCCTCACAGGTACGAGGTTGGGACCCCAATGACCTACCGATGCTGGCGGGCGTTTCGAACGGGAAAGAAATCATTGATCAACTTGTTCAAGAAGGCCTGCTAGTCGCACTTCTCGCAAGCAACGGTGAAGCCGTCTATCTGCACAGCCAAGTGTTCGCAGACCTCTCACAACGCATCCTCAAACTATTGGAGATCGAACACCAAAGCACTCCCCTGAAAGAATACGTCGAGCCTTCGCGAATTAACAAGCAGCTCCGATCCGTTTCCAATAGTGTCTTCGAGTCGCTCTGCATGAAGCTACGGGATAACAAGTTCATCAAGTTCAGCAAACGAGGGCTCGCCCTCGCGGACTGGCACCCCCAACTTCGTACAGACCAAGAGGCACTCCTCGACGAGCTTCTAATAAAATACCAGCAATGCCAACTCCAATCCCCGCCGCCGGCGCAACTGGCCGAGGAATTAAAGGCACCACTTGAGAACGTCGCCGAGATGATTGAAGTCGCAGTCGAAGCTGGTCGGCTCGTGAGAATCTCCAAAGAGGTACTTCTCGACACGCAAGTTTTTGAGCAAGCTCAAGCTCTCGTTACCATGAAACTTAACGAAGCAAACGAGCTTTCCGTCAGCCAGATTCGCGAGCTGCTGGGAACTACCAGAAAGATCGCCGTGCCTCTGTGCGAATACTTCGACGCCATTGGTTTGACGCGACGTGATGGAGATGTCCGTAGGCTTGCCAATCACCTTCGATCAAGCGAGACAGCGTTCGAGAAGGCGTCCAACTAGTGTCCGACAGTAATGAGCTACTGCGTAATCTCCCCAGCGTATCCGCATTGTTGGAAGTCGCAAACCTGCAAGGTGCATCTCAGCAGTTCGGCAAAGCAGCGGTTACCAGAACGGCAAGACAAGTTGTCCATGAATTGCGTGAGAAGTTGATCTCCGCCAATCATCCCAACGAAACAATCCTCAACGTCGAAGCAGTTGCCGAGCTTGTGTCGCAACATCTCAACACGCAAGAAAGCACAAGGCTGCAACCAGTAATCAATGCCACCGGGATCCTCCTGCACACAGGCTTGGGACGAGCGCCACTTCCATCCGCAGCCGTTCATGCGGTTACGGAAGCAGCCCAAGGCTATTGCAATGTCGAGCTTGAGTTGGCAAGCGGCGAGCGTACTCGACGGTCCGCTCATGTGGCGGACCTACTCTGCGAGTTGACCGGCGCCGAAGCGGCTCACGTGGTCAACAATAATGCCGGTGCGACGGCTCTAGTCTTGGCGGCATTGGCGACGGATCGCGAGGTGATCGTTTCCCACGGTGAATTGATCGAAATCGGAGGTGGCTACCGTTTGCCGGAAGTGATGGAAACCTTCGGGGCAAAACTGCGACCCGTCGGCACCACGAACAAAACCCGCGCCGGCGACTACGAAGCGGCAATCACCGAGCAAACCGGTGCGCTACTGGTAGTCCATACGAGTAACTATGCGATACGCGGCTTTACCGAGACGCCGCCAGTAGCACAAATCGCTGAACTCGCCCATCGAAACAAACTTCCGCTCGTCCACGATGTTGGCTCAGGCGCACTCCTAGACTTCGCCCAGTTCGGCTGTCATTCAGAGCCTGTAGCCGCTGACAGTATCCAAGCCGGTGCCGACCTTGTCCTCTTTAGCGGCGACAAACTTCTGGGCGGACCTCAGGCTGGCATCATTGTTGGTGGGCAGCAGTGGATTGAGCGTGTCGTTGCTCATCCACTCAACCGAGCCCTACGAGTCGACAAGACCACCCTTGCCGCCTTGCGTGCCACCTTGCAGCTTTATCGCCAACCGGAAAGTGTCACGGAATCGATTCCGCTCTTGGGTCTGTTGAGCACTCCTGTCGAAGAGCTTCAACTCCGGGCGGAAAAACTCGCCGAGTCGATTCGATCGCACACGGCTCAATGGGGAATCAACGTCGAAGAGGACGAAGCCTACCTCGGCGGCGGGTCTGTCCCCGATCAGTCAGTCGCCAGTCGGAGCGTCTCAATTGACTCCGATGAACTCAGCGTCGACGCTCTCGCAAAGGCTCTGCGAACAAGCGATCCTTCCGTCGTTCCAAGAGTCCACAACGGGCAATTACTTCTCAACCTTCGCAGCGTGCTCCCCGTACAAGATGAGCCGCTGGCGAAAGCTGTCATCAAAGCTGCACGAAGTTTGAACCACGAATCGAACGAATAACACGAATACTCTTGTCGAAAGCACTTCTTCCTTATTGGTAATATTCGTCTTATTCGTGGTTCAAAATCGACTCACTAAAAAGCTCGACAAAACGAGACAGAGCAACCAGATGGAACTCGGCTCCGGCACGGCAACTACCACGGGCAGCGCAACCGCCACCGAACCGTACTGGTTCTGCCACACCACAAGGTCGTCAGCATCCACCATTGAGTCGTGGTCGGCGTCCCCCTCGGAGAACATCGTCCCTGATCCGAAACCGCGTTGCCAAATCAGCAGATCAATTCCGTCGACGAACGTACTCGAATTGAAGTCCGCCGAATCAAGCATCGCGACAACATCAATCGTCGCGTCAGCCAGACCCAGCCCCACATAAGCACCAATCGTGTTCGCATAGATGTCACGGTTATCTTGGCCGCCGCTGGTATCCCAGCGATGGACCGTATCGGTTGCCAAGCCGAACACCGCACTGGAGTCTGTCGGTGTTCCCCCGTCATGCCAAAGGCCTTGGGTGCCGATCTCCAGGTACAGATCGGTCGTCGTTCCGGCAGCTCCCGCCATGTAAGTAACCGTTGCCACGCGCCATGAGTCATCCCCGGAAGCATCCGAGCAGTGCGCATCGTTCATGTCGCAGCTAGGGCCGATTCCGATGCTGTCGGAAAGGCCGCTGGAGCCGTCGAGAATGCTTAAGCCTGAAAAAGCTTCGATGTAATTCGCAGGGACGCCAATCGCCAACCCCTCGCTTGTATCGAACACCAACTGATGACGCTCAACCGTGGGCAGCACTTGCACCGTGGGGTTGTAGACCTCAATCGATTGAAAATCGAGCGTCGCACTTTGCGTAGAAACCAGATTCAAAGAGAACGCCGAGAGCGTTTCTCCCGTGGCGGGTCGCGCCCAGATGTCAAAGGTCGTCGTGCCCCCGGCGAGTACCTGAATCGTCTGCACTTCGGGACCCGCATCGCGCGTAGAAATCCAGAAGTTGGCAATATCCTCCGCGCCGACTTTCCCTGGCATAATGAAACCAAGGAGAGCAAGTAGCAGCAGAATCGAATTTCGGCAGCGCACCAACACGGAAAGCCCCCAGATAGGAACCGAACTCCTGGCTAAACCCCTAGCCTTCAGTATATCGGGCCTGCAAGCCAACGCGATTATTTTTTTGTCGTCATATCGATCCAGACCAACGCCGCCCCAACATTCCACAGCGGCCCAGAAGCTATTTCTCCTGATTGGCCAAAATTTCTCGGAAAATGGTAAGCTGGGTGTCAGGTTGGCTACTCAGTTTTTGATTAACATCATGAAGAGGTAGCGATTCGCTGGTTTGAGAAGCGATCCGCGATGGCCTCGGTGGTTTCGTTTCGGCGATATTCGGGATTTTTGAAAGATATGAGTAAGAGCCTTCCAGCATTGAGAAGCCTGTCCTTCTGGCGTGCTGCCCTGCTGGTTGCCGCCGTCATAGGGTCGCTCCGCTCGCAGGCAGTTGCGACGACATTCAATTGGAATTTCGACGGCAACGGCTCTTGGCAGTCGTCTTTCAACTGGACTCCCTTCGGAACCCCGAGCAACGAAAACGACGTGGCTGTCTTTGGTAGTGTCATTTCCGGCCCCGTGAATGTCTTCTCGTTTTCTGACGAAACGGTTGGCGGCATCGTTTTTGACAATCTCAACTCTTACACAATTGCCAATTCATCCGCGAATCAAATCACGCTCGACGGCCCAGGTGCCAACTCAGCATTTCTTAACGTCGACCAAGGTGACCACTTTATTAATGAAAACTTACGGCTTGCGGCCGACCTGGATGTCACGATCCTAGAAAACCATTCGCTGACTCTGAGCGGAGTATCCACCCTGCTTAGCTCTCCGACCATCACGAAGACTGGCGGAGGCGATCTTCGCTTCAATGGCTTCACTGGCCTTAATGGCGGCAGCGTCTTTGGTCTCAAGGGAACGATCTCCGGTACTGGTGAAATCGGTGGCAATCTCGACAACAGCGGTGCGACGGTTTCTCCTGGAGAAAACGGCATCGGCACCTTCTTCGTCCAGCAAAACTATGTTCAGGGCCAAGATGCAAGCGTGGCATTTGAACTCGCGGGCACTTCTCCTTCGCAACATGACCGACTGGTCGTGTTTGGCGACGCCTCGTTCGGCGGCTCCTTGAACGTCGATCTTTTCTCCGGCTACTCACCCAATGTTGGAGATGAATACACGGTGATGACCTTCGCATCAAGCTCGGGCAGTTTCGACAATGTCTCGCTGCCCTTCCTACTAAGCGGGAACCAATTCCAAGCCATCTTCAACGATACCGACGTCCGCATGAAGGTCGGGCGGCACATCAACTGGGTTGGCGGCACCGGCGTGAAGTTCTGGAACAATCCCAACAATTGGCAATTCAATTTCATTCCCGATGACGATTCCATCGCGGCAATCTCCGGCTTTGGTACGACGCTAATTTTAGACAACAACATTGGAGCGGTTCTGGGGGTGCAGCTCACAAATTTACGCAATTTGAGGATTGATGGGAGTACCGGACCGGCGGAGTTGCAAGTCTTGGGAAGCGTCACCTTGGATGCCAGTTCTTCGTTGGACATGATCGGTAGCCAATCACAACTCAATGCCTCGACCATTTCCACCAGAGGACAAATCTTCGTTGACCAGGGCGCGTCGATCACAGCGTCGCACAAGTATGTTCAAAATGGCGGCTCAACTTCTTTGCAGGGAATCCTCACAGCTGAGGATGTCAACATCCAACAAGGCCTGTTCACGGGTAACGGAGAGGTTCGTGGGAATCTCTCCGTGGGCACCGCGACCACGAACGCCCAACTTAGCCCAGGCGTCGGCATCGGTTCGCTCACCGTCAACGGCAACGTTGATCTCAACGCGGGTTCTGAACTTCTTGTCGAGCTCGATGGGAGTGGTCCAAGCTTGGTGGCCGACCAGCTGGTGGTTAACGGCAACGTCGACTTAGGCGGAACGCTTAATCTAAATGTCTTCGGTAGCCCCGACATTTCAATCAATGAAAAAATCGAAATCATCGCCGGCGAGACCTTTGAGCCGGGGCAGTTATTCGATGAGATCACGGGGCTTGTCACGGATAATGGTTCATTGATCGTCACGTTTCTAACGGACGGCTGGGACACGATCATGACGGTCTCTCTACATTCCTCGCAAATGCTGGGGGACATGAACGGCGACAGCACGGTTGATGACCTGGATGCGGAACTGTTTGCTTGGGCACTGCGCGATTCGGATACTTACTACGACGAATACATTCTCGGCGGCGGCGGGGCTGACGAGTCGATGGCTGATATGGATTCCGATGGCGATCTCACTTTCGCTGACATCCCCGCCTTCCTGACAGCCGTAGAAATGTCAGGCAGTAGCGTTGCCGCCGCCAGTGCCGCGATGGCCGCCGTCTTTTCCGCAGCCGTCCCCGAACCGAATACGCTGCTGCTCTTGGCGATCGGCATGCCTTTCGCGATAAACTACAGGAATCGCACCGCAGGCCAAAACCCAAAATACCAAAACCCCAAAGCCTAAAACTAGATCGCGTTTCTGGTACCATTCACCGATGCTCTCGCTTCGAGTCCCGACAACGCGAAAAGCCTTTACGCTCGTCGAGTTGCTCGTCGTGGTGGCGATCATCAGTCTGCTGATCGGGCTACTCCTTCCGGCGGTGCAAGCGGCTCGCGAGGCTTCGCGGCGCTCGAAGTGTCAAAACAATCTCAAGCAACAAGCCCTGGCACTCAACTCCTATCACGCCCAGTCGCAACATTTTCCCGCCGGCGCTCGTCAACACGAACGCGAAGGCAGTATCAGCATTAGTTGGCACGTCGCGGTGCTTCCAATGCTTGAGCAAACCGACCTGTACGATCGGATCGATCCCCAGCCAGACGGCGGAGCCGCTTTCTTTGCTCGCACGGTAATTCCTGAAGTCTTCATCTGCCCTAGCGGCAACGAGCGTTCATTTGGTTCGCTCACCGTTCAACCTTCCAACTATGCCGGCGTTGCGGGCTCGGGTGAGTCGCGTGTCGAGTGGACGCTCGACGAGCGAATCAATGGCCACGTTTTCACCGACGGTACGCTCTATTTGGGGAGCGAAGTCACCACCGGAGACATCACCGACGGAACTTCCAACACGCTCGCCCTCGGCGAACGCAACGCCTACAACGCTGCCGAAGATTGGACCTACGGCGGAACCTGGCACGCCAAGGGCGCGTCGCCCACGCCGACGCGCATCCAAGTCGGTGCCGCTAAGCACATGGTCTGGCCGATCAACACGGTGGAGAACCGGCGTGCATTTTACATCCGCGACTTTTCGGTCCCTGCGGAAGATCGCCTCGTCCTGAACAACGACCTCCCGTTCGGCAGCAACCACCCGGGCGGAGCCAGCTTCGCCCTGGCCGACGGGAGTGTCCATTTTTTCTCCGAGGACACAGACCTCTCGACGCTGAAGCGCATGGCTAGCCGCGCCGACGGCGAACTGACAAGTTGGGAGCCTTGAAAGTAGCCCTACCGCTCCGCGGTAGGAAAGCGACTTAATCTCGATCGCCCGGTCACTCTCAAGTAGGTTGTCATTTACCAGCACTCCTGCAGTTCCTGTCGCGGAGCGACAGGGCTACATGGACTTAGGTCATTTCCAACCTTTTGCACTTTTGCACCAAAACGCGATTCGACTGTGCAAAAGCCCCTCGCTCTTTGACGCTTGTTTCAACGTAACCTCCTTGCAGTAAATGCGTTGTGCAAAGCGACCCCTTGCCGCGACTGGGACTATTGCTCTCGGGAGCCTCTTTCGCTCGGGAGGGCGAATTGACGTAAGTCGATCTGCGGGATGCAGGACTTTCGAGTTGAGAAAGAACGCTCTCAGGTCATTATTCTAGCGGAGTGGGTGGCCAAAAACTTGCGGGAAAGTGGGCTCGAAACGGACTCGATCTAGTCTAATAATCACTCATCTGATTCACGTAGAGTGCGACGACATGAGCGAACAGACGAACACCGATGCGGCTAGAGAAGCGTGGACCCGTATCGAATCGCTTGGCGGACATGGTGTCTGGGAGCCTGACACGGTTGTTGTTTCCCTCAAAGAGACGGGGATCGCTAACGAGGATCTGTCCCTGTTCGCAGACTTTCCGTTCGTTCACTTCCTCGACCTCAGTTCCAACCCGATTTCCGACGAAGCGCTGACGCACCTCGAAGGTCTTACCTCTCTTGAATCGCTCATTCTCGTCGATACCCAGATAACGGAAGCTGCGGTAGAGAAGTATCGCTCCTCCCACCCCGACGTTGAGGTTCGTACAGAGCCACTGCCGCCATCTACCGTCAACCCATTTACTGGCAAGCCCGTTGGCGAGTATCCAGTGGGTGCCATAGCTTTTAGCCAAGATTTCCTGGAGAAGCGCGGGCTGCTCGGCTATGATCATCACTGAGAACGAGATGGCAACTAGTGTCCGACACTTGTCTTTTTTCTGTGATATGGGGGATTCATGTTGCGCACAGTCCGGTTATTCGTTTTGGTTTCACTGGGATTTGGATCGGCACCCAGCGTCTCAGGTCAGTCGGCCTACTTCTCGTTGGAGGGTGGTATTAATGTGCCGATTGACGAGTACGATGCGATGTTCGATCTGACTCGTGCTGTCGGCAGTGGCGAGGATCTGCGGTTCCGCGCTTACACGCAAGTGGGCGGAGTCAACAGCGCGGGCGATGTGATTCCCAGTTCTGGCTTTGACGGTCAACTTTCGTTATTCGATAGCGGCAACACGCTACGCGGGCAAGACCGCTCCTCCGCAGGACCCGATGCGCTACTCTCCTGGCCCGGAATCTCGTTTGCTACTCCGACACCGCTCAGCCCCGACCCACTGCCAGTCGACAGTTATCGTCTGAACATCGCCCATTCAATGATCTTCGGTTCACCGGTTGGTCCGTTCGCCGTCGACCTGATCGGTCCGGCCGACGCGCTTGTTTTCACTGGTGGCGCGCCCGTCAACAACGCGACGCTCGCCTCGCTGAAATTCGGCTCCACCGGCGGCGGTACCGCGACCTATCGTCTGGATGCCGACCTGACTGCCGACTATCTCATCGAGGTGCAGGAGAGCGGTTTGTTGATTGGAAACGGCGCAAATGCGTCGGTCCCTTCGGGAGCCTCCTTTATTGCGCCTAGCGGTGGGCCGGGTCGAATCTTCGAGTCGGCTGGTACGCTCGGACTGGATGTCGGCGGAGCGTTCCAATTGAATGGCGGCACTGGTGGTAACGCCGTGGGCGGATTTTCTACTGCAGGCATGGGAGGCGTTGGGGGCGAGGTCGTCATCGCTGCAGGCAGCGCAAATTTATCCGGGACAGTCGATCTCGTCGGCGGAAATGGCGGCAGCGACCCCTTCGGAACAGGAGCAGATGCAGGACGGGGCGGCCGGCTCACCATCAGCGGAGGAACGATCGCACTTAACGGGCAATTCAACCTGGTGGGTGGTGTTGGCGGGGCGATCACTCAAGGCGCGGGTGGGCCCGGGAGAGGGGGCTCGGGCGGCAGCTTCAACCTTTCCAGCGGCATGGCAACAGTCTCGGGAGCCATCAATCTTCTCGGAGGCGAAGGAGGCCGAGATTTTGTACTTGGCGCCGGCGGAGTCGGTGGCAATGGTGGTGTGGCGACGGTCTCGGGCGGCACGCTCGTACTCGACGGTGGCAACATTACGCTCACTGGGGGAATCGGAGGGGTTGGTCCAAACGGTCTAGGCCCAGCGGGTGCCAACGGCAGCGTCAATGTCACCGGCGGCACGCTCACGCTCGACACCGGCGCGATCCTCGGGCGCAACGGCGTGGCCTCCGCCGACCCGCTCACGATCGCCAACGCCGACCTGAACATCTCCGGCGGCGACGTGATCGTGAACAATCCAATTACCGTTTCGGGAGGCGGCGCCGACATCAATCTCTCAGGAGGGACGTTCACCGCCACCACCGTCCGCGAAGCCGCCGGCGGCGACTTGAACCTCAGTGGCACCGGTCGGCTCGAGGTCGATACCTTCGACGGCACACTCACCCAGACCGGCGGCACGCTCGGCCGGAAGATACGGCCCGGCGACGACCTGACGATCACCGGTGGCTACAACCTCACCGCCGGGACGGTCGAGTTCTTTTTCGGCGGCCTGGTCGCTGGGGCCCCGCAGGAGCGCATCGTTGCCGACACCGTCACCCTCGGCGGAGCTTCGGCGCTGGAGGTGATCAGCCTGACGTCACTCACCCCCGACCTCGGCACGACCTTCGAGCTGATTACCACCACTAACGGCGTCACCGGCACGTTCGGCTCGGTCTCCTTGCCCATAATCGACGGCCTCACCGGACAACTGGTGTACGAAGCCAACCGCGTACTACTGGAGGTTGTCGAATGGCAGGAGGGCGACTTCGACTTCGATGGCGATGTCGATGGCTTCGACTATCTTGGCTGGCAACGAGGCGAATCGCCCAACCCGCTGAGCGCCGGCGACTTGTCTGAGTGGCAAACGAACTATGGCACGGGGCTTTCGCTGTCGGCGAGTTCGTCGGCAGTACCCGAACCGAGTACCCTATTGCTATTGTTGACCGCCGCTTCGCTGCAGTTCTTACCCAGGATGCGCTGACGCGATCTTGGCCTCAGGTGGGTGGCACTCAAAGTAGCTAAGTTGACGGTTCTGCTAGACAAGCCGCCAACTAGAAAACCGCAACTCCCTTCGCTAAGCTGAGCGAATCCGAAAGAGTTCCATTCGAGTCCCAGCACTAACTTCCCAAGTGGCACCGGTATGAAGATACCCCTCGTTGTTCTAGCGTTGCTGATCACCGCCTCGATCGCATCACCTTCCCGTGCCGAACAATGGACCCAATTCCGCGGCCCGGATTTTGGTCGAACCACGGCTACCGATGTCGTCGAGTCTTGGGACACCGACGCCATTGCTTGGAAGTCGCCGATTGAGGGGCGGGGGGCGTCGAGTCCGGTGGTGTTCGACGGTCGTGTTTACCTCACGGCTTTCACCGGCTACGCGGTTGATACGAAGAGTCCAGGCGACCCGACTCAACTGGTGCGACATCTGCTCTGTTTTGATTTGAAGACGGGTGATCCCCTCTGGCAACGGTCGATCGCTGACGATACGGAGAAGGATACCTTCACCAACTGGGGCACCGCCAAGGCGGGTTACGCCTCGAGCACGGCGGCGGTCGACGAGTCGGGCGTTTACGTTCTGTTTGGGGCGACGGGGGTTGTGGCCTATTCGCACGATGGGGAGAAACGCTGGACCACTTTCGTTGGCGATGACGTGCATCCGTATCCGGGGGGCAGTTCGCCTGTTCTCTATAAGAATCTGGTGATCGTCAACGCCAGCTATCAGTGTGGCGACCTGATCGCCTTGCAAAAGTCGGACGGAAGCGAAGCATGGCGACAGGAAGATCTCAAAGAGGCTTGGAACACGCCGGTCGTCTACCAATCGCTCAGCGGCGAAGAGGAGCTGGCCGTTTCAGCGATGGGGGAAATCCGCGCGGTCGATCCGCAAACCGGCGAGCTGCGTTGGACCTGTAAAGGAATCGATCAATACATTTGCCCGAGCCTGATTGTTGAGAAGGGCATCCTCTATGCCATCGGCGGAAAACAAGGGAAGGCGATGGCCGTTCGCTCCGGGGGGAGCGGCGATGTCACCGAGACGCACCGCCTGTGGGAGACGAACAAGGGGGCGAACGTCTCGTCGCCCGTGTTTCACGACGGCTATCTCTACTGGGCCAAGGACAAGGGAGGGATCTTGTACTGCCTCGACGCCGAGACTGGCGAACTCGAGTACGAAAAGCGAACGCGGCCCTCTCCGAAAGAAGTTTACGCGACCCCGCTGCTCACCGACGGAAAGCTGTATTACGTGAGTCGCGAGAACGGCATTTTCGTCGTTGCCGCAACGCCCGAGTTCAAGCTACTAGCGCATACTGAACTCGACGACGATTCGCTCTTCGCCGCGTCGCCGGTGCCGTTGCCGGGCGGATCGGTTCTGCTGCGCAGCGATCAGTTTTTGTATCGCCTTGATCCCAAGTGAGGGACGGGATTCAGAGTCTCTTCCACGGATCGTAACCCGAAGCGTAAGCGAGGGGCCGCGGCATTACGGGTTTTCCCTCGCTTACGCTTCGGGGTACGAAAGAATCGATTCCTGCGCGGTCAATTAGCCGCGAGACCAAAGTCTCGATACGAGTCGACGTTGGCTTCGCGAATCCTCCGCAGGGAAGGCAACAAGTCGTGCGGTCTTCGCGGAGGGCTTAAATCAAAGTCAGACGTCAACGGTCGGCTTAGGGCGATGGCTTGTGGCGAAGAAAGCTGCGCTGATGAGAATGTCACGCGACGTCGATTCCAGCACTGCTCGTCTTCGTAGCGGGCAATTAGATAACGCAACACTTTCGTCCGGAGAGCGTTATAAGCTTTCTCGGAGACATTTTTCGACGCAGGCTGCGCCTCAAGCTGGCTCAATGCTGTTCTCCAGCGATACAAGAATCGAATTCGATGGCCGATGTTCGCCATTTGTGACTCGCCAGTTCGATAACAACGCCGTCGCACTCCAACGGTCGGTAGCAACCCCACCCATTATACGCCTGAAGTAAGGATCTCGACACTAGGACTTTCGCTGGTGGCAAGGGCTTCCGTACATACTCCTTAGCTCAGATGGCCAGGCATGCCAGCAGCATCGCCAGAATCGCACAAGAAACAACTGTGCGGATGACATTCCAACGGTTCCAACGCATCTCGAAAGCCTCCCGAGCCTGACTCGCTGCGGCGTCATTGAGGCTGTCGCAATCGAGAGCTTGCACGTTGTTGTTCAGCGGGATATTGATTGTCATTGTAGGCAACTGCACGAGGAAGATACTCGCCAAAGCGGCAGCGACCACTAGCACTCTTTCCGTTCCGTCGAGTTGCATCATAGCGAATACTGCGGCGGCGATTAACGTGACGGTTGACCCAAGCCACATTGCCATGAAAAGCGGCTGGCCTTTCTGGATCACACGATCCATCGCTTGAAAACTTCGCAAGTAGTCGCGGTCGTTCAGGTTCCTAATCCCGGGCATCACCACGACCGCAAACGCGAAAAGGAAGCCCGCCATCAGAGCGTTCAAAAAGGTGGCGATCAGCAGAGTCCAGGTGCAGGCGCTCATCAGTACAACTTAGAAAGGTTAATGGACTCCATCAACGGGCGTCCGGCTCTTCGTCACTACTTTCGGTCGAAGTGCCGATGATGGCCCGACGAAAAGTCAGTCGACATGCCGCATCGTAGAATCCTGACGGATCAGTTGGCCACGCTTCAAGGATGCTCTCTTGGAAGGATTTCAATAGTCTTACTTGTTTGAGTCCTTGCCCTGATAGTTCGTCCGTGTCGACTTCTTTTAGAGCTGCGACCAACTGCTCGAGGAGTGCGGTGCTGTTGGGATCGGGCCGATCGGTTAGTTGACGGCGTAACTCAAGAGCTGACGCTCGAGCCGACGTGGCTTCGGCTGAGTCAGAGGTGACTTCAGCTAGAACGGCCAGGCATTCTGCCAAAGCTGCTTTCAAATCCGCTTCGTCCGGGCTCCCTCGCAGCAAGTCCTCAAGAGCTTCTTGCGCCTGTCGTAAATGCTTCGCCGCTTGATTCGGCTGGTCGACTTCAGCGTGGATGAATCCCAGAGCGGAGTGGAGTTTTGCACGTTCCGTGGTGCTGGTGGCGGTCGGCAGATTCTGATTCGACTTAATGACCTCTTCCAGGAGCGTCTTCTGCCAATCGGGGGCGATCCGCTCGATGCCGGGGACTCGTGCGAGAAGTTCATCGATACGCGTCTGCAGTTCTTGGTTCTTCTTTCCCAACGACTGCTTGATCTGTTGATCTTGCGCGATCGTGGCGATCTGATCTTCAGACTGCTGCTGGATGCGGCGGTTCTGAAGACTCAAGGCCACGGCAGCGATCGGTCCTGCGATGGCAATGAACATGGCGAGGCTTGCCGCGGTTGCCAAAGCAGGCTTGCGTTTGGCCCAACGCAGCAATCGTTCGCCCCGCGAAATCGGCCGCGCTTGAATTGGCTCACCGGAAACGAAACGCCGCAGTTCGTCAGCCACCTCTTTGGCCGTGGAGTAACGGCGGTTCGGGTCGCGTTCCAGGCACTTCAAACAAATCGTCGAGTAGTCTTTGGGAATGTGGCGGTTGAACTTGCGCAGCTCGGGGACGTCTTCGGTCTGTTTGCGGAGGATTTGCCATTCGAAATCGCCGCGATAGGGCAACTCGCCAATCGCCAGTTGAAACAGCATCACGCCCAACGAATAAATGTCGGTACGGCAGTCCGTCCAATGCGAATCCCCGCGTGCCTGTTCTGGCGACATATACGCGGCGGTGCCGAGAATCTGGCCGTCGCGTGTCATGGTGACTTCGCCCGTCTCACGCTTCGCCAGGCCAAAGTCCATCAGCCGCGGTTGATTCAGCTCGTCGATCATCACGTTCGAGGGTTTCAAGTCGCGATGGATAATGCCGTGCGAGTGGGCGTGTTCCAGCGCGTCGGCAATCATTGCGGCCAGCTCGGCAATGATCTTCGGATGCTGCGGCGGCGTGGTGGACCACTTGGAAAGCGTCTTGCCGTGGATGAATTCGCTAACAATGAATACGACATCCCCTTCACGACCGATCTCGAATACAGGGACGATGTTCGGATGACGCAGTTGGGCCGCGGCACGCGCCTCGCGGAAGAAGAAATCAATTTCCTGAGCACGAAGGTTTCCCTTGCGTGGAATCTTCAGCGCGACCTCGCGCCCAAGGTCCGTATCGCGCGCTTTCCAGACGGCCCCGAAACCGCCGATGCCGACACGGTCAAGCAGCTCAAAACGACCGATGACTGGAAGGGTTGTCGCCACCTCCCCATCGTCGTCGCTGCTGACCAAGCTAAAGGCACTGCCGCAGCTTCGGCACGTGACATCTTCGAGCTCCGTGTTGTCGAGCACCTCGACCGCTTCGCGACAATGCGGGCAGCGAATGTGCAAGGCGTACGACTCAGCCGCGCTCGTCTGCTCCTTCGATTCGGGAAAGTCGCGTCGCGTCGATTGAACGATGGTCGGCGTTTCGTCGGGAGTCAGCACACCGCCGCCGGCGAGCTCTTCACGTGCGACGCGTTCCAACTCATCAGAAAGCGCCGGATAGAGATTCCCCAACGCTTCTAAGGTGAGTCGCCCGCCGTAAGCGTCCCGCCGGTAGTCGAGCTCAATCGCGGCAAGCTCGGTCAGTAACTGATCGCGACACTCAGCGGGTCCCTGCTCAAGATACTCCGCGAGATCCGCCTCTCCCTGCTTCCACGCCCGCTCGAAAGCGTCACATAGCTCGTCCAACTGCTGCGCCAGCGTCGGCGTAAGTGACGATTTTTCGGACAAATTGGAATCAGAAAGTGAACTCATCGCAATGTTGCAGAAGTGGGAGTAGAATAGCCGCTGCTACTTTGAATAACCACAAAGGGCACGAAGGACACAAAGAATGATTCTTTTTCTACCCAATCGTTAGACGACAGCTTTGCCAACCCTTGGCTTCCGTTTCGTTCTATTCAATATAGCTAAAACTGAGTTTGATTCGTCCTGGCTTCTTTAAGTTCTTTGTGCCCTTTGTGGTTCTATCAGTTTCCTACGATCGATCATGACCGACGACGACCCCGGTTCGATTACGCACTGGCTCCATAAACTGTCTTCGGAAGACGATTCCAACGCACAGCAGCAGCTATGGAATCGCTACTTCGGGCAGCTTGCGGGGATTGCGCGGGCGCGGCTCACCACGGTCAAAGGTCGTGATGCCGATGAAGAAGATGTCGCGCTGAGCGCCCTGAATAGCTTTTTCTGTGGTGCACGCGACGGGCGTTTTCCTGACCTGAAAGATCGCACAGGGCTTTGGCCACTGCTCGTGAAAATGACCGCCCGCAAAGCGATCAACGAGGTGAAACGCCAGCAAGCTCAGAAGAGAACACCCAAGGCGGAGCAACGCGTTCCTGAAATGGGGGAGCTGACCGGCGATCAGCCAACTCCCGAATTCGCCATGGAACTGGCCGAGCAGGTCGAGCGGATGCTCGATGAACTTTCCGACGAGCAGCTCCGCACGATTGCCGTCATGAAGCTCGAAGGGCACACCAACGCGGAGATCGCCGCGCACTTCGACATCGTCGAACGGTCCGTGGCACGCAAGCTTGCGCGGATTCGCGTCGAGTGGGAAGAGCACGTCGTCTAAGAGCGAAGGCATTTGCTTGAGGATCGCAGTTAACTCGTTTCGTGACAGGCAATAAGGTCTGCTAGACCACATGAGACACACCCCTGTGGGGGGTAGATGAAAGGAGATCACGTTTTTCTCGTTCCGATCGCTCGCTAATTTCTTGCAACGCACCTTGCAACGCCCTTAGCATAGATAACGATGTAGCCAGCAACTCTCGCACTGCGTGCCAGTTTGATGGCGGAGTCTTGGCTGCGACTGATACTTTTCCAGATCTATCATCTCATCAATCCTCAGAAAACGCAGTTTGGTAAAGACTGCTACCGGAGTTCGACCTCATGCGAAGAATCTCACTTTTGGTTGTTGCACTGTTTATCTACGCCAGCCAATCAGCCCAAGCCGCGGCACCGCTTTACAAGATCAAGGATCTAACCCCCAGTGGATACACCGGCAGCGTAGCCTATGACATCAACGCGTCTGGCGACGCGGTTGGCGTTGCGGAACGCTTTGTCAGCGGTTCCCGTGAAGAGGCTTATTTCTACTATGATCACTCCGCCGGCACTTCGACCGTTTTTGGTGTGGGGACGATCCTTCCAAGGAGTGCGATCACCGGCACAGGCTTTCGCGACGCAGCCATCAACGATAGTGGCCTGGTTGCTGGCTCGGCTCGATTTACCGGCCCCGTGACTCAGACCCGCGGGTTTATCTACGACGGTACGACGATTACCAACCTTGGAACGCTGGCTGGTGCCACAGCCACAGGCATTCGACCGGCGTCGGATGCGCTCGATATCAACAGCAGTGGTCTTGCGACAGGAACAGCAACTTCGGGAGCCGGGACCATCAATGCTGAAGGAGACAACTTGGATGTCTATACCGGCACGGCATCACCCATCACCGACATTGATGGAGATATTACTGTTGTAACGCGTGGCGATCGCGGGCGAGCGATTAACAACGCGGGTACTATCGTTGGCCAAAATGAGCTCGGATTGGCGACGCTTTTCGTCGGCCCTAGCGAAACGATTCTGCTCGCAACGACTTCGATTGCCTTTGACTTGAACGAGTCGGGGCAAGTGGTGGTTGAGAATTCGCTAACTACCGACACCTTCCGTTACGAACCCGGCAGCGGAACCCTGACAGCCATTCCGCAGATCGGCACCGGTAGTCGGATGTTTGGCAAAGCCATCAACGAAGATGGAGATATCGTCGGCTGGGGAGATCGTAGCGGCGGCACCAGCGGTCAGGGACGCGGCTTTGTTTATCTCGACGACGACGCGACGAGCTACATCTTAGAAGATCATATCGTCGATAAAACATTCCCTACGGGAACGAATCCGGGGGACTGGGGAACGATTGGTCCCGCTTGGGGCATTAACGATAGCGGCTGGATTGTTGGCGAAGGATCGCGCCGCTTCACCGGTGCTACCTTTCCCACCAACCGCGCCTATCTGCTGATCCCCGTGCCCGAGCCGTGTGCTGTCTTCCTGCTGGGGATGTTGGTTCTTGCCAGCAGCATGCGCCGGAAACTTTAGAGTCGGTTGAACAGCGCTACGTGAGTAGCAACTGAGCGACTGCCTGGAGTTGAATTATTAGGCCCGGCATTAATGCCGGGCCTAATAATTGTCCGAATCGAAACGCTGTACTACCACGAAGCGCTACCTCAAAGTTCTCTCCCCGTACAGAATGCGACCGAACGCTAACTAACGCTCTATGCGTCATTCTTGAGTTTTTCTTAACTCGCCTGTCAGGTTTCACTCTGGAAACTTGATATTTCTTTCGGAACCCAATCCCACCTTCCGTCCCTCCGAAACCCTCCTTTCCTCGAAAGAAGCCTCCCATGTTCCGCTCTCGCACGCTGCGAGCGCGACGGTTTTCTAGGACCGGTCCGCGCGCTCCACCTGGCAACGACACGTTTGCAGTCAATCGCGGTGCAATTTCCCGCAGCAAAACGTTTTTCGCAACTGAAACTTTGAAACAGAGAAAAACTTACAAGACATTCAGCGAGTTGTTACCACCTTCACTACCAACTTTAGGGAGAGATCTCATGTCCGTTTCAAAAACTACACTCCGTGCCGCTATCGCCTTGTTGTTCGCTTTGAGCCCGGTTGTTGCCCAGGCGAATGAAATCTACGCTCCCGTCGTCAACCCGATCTCGCCTCAAGCTGACGACAACGTTCCTGACGTGCGTCGCGTTCCTGGAAAGCACTATACAGACTCATTCGACATGACCCACGTTCCGACGCCGCATGCGGTTGATCCTACGCGAATTGGTAAGTGGGATGGCCGTGGTGGCGCTCGTGATGGTCTGCGACTGAGCGACTTCAGCGATCAGTTTTCCAACTCGATGATCGACGCCCAGGCACAAATCAACGACCCACTATTCGATGCGGTCACGAAGAATGAAACCGCACTGGTCGTTTCTACCCAGTTCGACATGATGCTCGGCAACGATACTTCGTTGGCAGCGGAACGCATCGGCGGGGGTGTCGAAACATTCGCAACAAGAAGGCAAATCGTCGACCACAACCACCCGGGCGGTTTGCTTCGCGATATTGATTCGGTTGATATCTGGGGGAGCGAGAATCCCAACCGCGCTGGGTTCTATTCGTTCCAAGGCGATCCGGGCAACACAGCGGTTTACACACAACAGGTTCTTGCACCCAACTCGGTCGTTCCCTACATCAGTACGACCGATCTTGCGATGGCACTTGGAGAACCAAACCTAGAACCGTTCCTCGATGTCGACGGACTGATGGTGCGCGACGTGGGTACGGGCTTCAACCCCTTCGATGGGCAGTTTGGTCCTGGCGACGCAATCATGTTCAGCCTGGCTCCGATCATGGATCCCACGGGTGCCATCATTTACGACGGTGGTGAAATCTGGACTTGGGAATTCGGCAGCCCTGCTCAATTCCTCGACCATGGCGGGCACCTTTGGGACACGGCCTTCGATGTCCGAGGAACTTTTGGCAGCGAGAGCGAAAACATTGACGCACTCGAAGCCGTTGGTGGCGTACCCGAACCGACTTCGCTGCTGCTCGGTGCGATGGGACTCGCTTGCTTAGGAATTAGCAGACGGCGGCGTCAGTAGTATTGTCGAAACCACGAAGCTTCTACCCGCAGGCTAACGCCTTGCGGCTCCTGGGAGAATCTTCCTGCCGTGCGGCTCAATTTGGAGCAGAACCCCCCCTGTAGTCGGCCCGTTACGCAAGAGTGCGTGGCGGGTCGACTTTTTTGCATTCGTAAACGACTTCAATAATTTCAGCCGCAACGCGTTAGCGTCCGGTTCTCAGAGCAACCGGGGGCTAACGCCCGGCGGCTGATAGATTGGCGAGGCTGCTTCTAGCGAGAGCACCGGCGGCTCAAACAACCCGCAGAGAAAGCAAGGATAAGCAGCCACGACGCCGGCTCGGGCACGGCGGCGATCGAGCTTGATGAAGAGTCACCGTACTGTTGCCGCCAGACGGTCAGGTCACTGCCGTTAACGAGTGCATCATTGTTGAAGTCGCCGTTGCCCTGCTGCCACTGCAAGAAATCCAGACCATCAATGATGCCATCCCCGTTGCCATCCGCATCGTCGATGAGTTCAACGACCGAGAATAAAACATCGTCAATGTGAATTGCGCCTTGTCCTTGATTCGGCTGGTTGAATAAAAATACCAGCCGTGCCTCGACCGCATTAGCAGGTACGGTATCGCTCAAAACGTGCTCAAACCATTGGTCGTTGGTGGTTGCATCATTGGCGATCTCGATGGCGGTCGATCCTAGATAGTCCGCGGATCCGAACTGGCCACCGAAGGCGCTATAGTAGTCAAACTTCATGCTTACCACGTTCCCATTGATCAGGTCATCCACTGAACGGATATAGGAACTCGCCGTCGCTGAAATCTCGTCACCTCCTTCGACGGGGATGCCCTGCTCTGCTCCAGAGAAGTTTTGGCCGCCGTTGAACTGGCCGAAGATCTTTAACGAGTGACTGCCATCAAGCACTGCTTCGCTCTCGGCGAGCACGTTGGGGATCGAGTTGCCGAACAGGTTCCAGCTACTGAGCGAGCCGCCACCGTCTTCGAAGCTGCCATTCTGGAAAGGCGTTATGTCGGTGCTCCGCTCGAAGATTCGCACGTAGTCGACCAACATCTCCTGCGGCCACACGCTGCTTCCATTGGGCTGCAGTCCGCCCAGAAAGTCACCGCCGACGGCCACGTTGAGATTCACCTCCATCGGGGCTGTTTGACTACTAAGAAAACCGCCGACCTGAGCATCGGTGATCGTATGGTAATTTACGTCATCGACGAAGAATTTGATCTGCGTGGCGTCCCACTCTACGGCATAGATGTGAAAATCGTTATGGTAATTCCCCGCCGACGGGCCGTTGTAGTGAATCTCTTCGGTCTCGAACTGGCGACCGAAAAAGTCGGGGCCGTAATGAAAGGCGCTGCTGACGATGTCGGGTTGGTGGCCCCGATTCTCCATGATGTCGATCTCGCCCTGCGATGGCCACGGCCAAGTGTTGGTATCGGGCAGTAGCCAAATTGCCGGCCAAGTGCCTTGCGTGCTAGGCAGTTTGGCGCGAACCTCCCACCGTCCATGCTGCTGGGCGTAGACGCTCTCGACTTTTCCGGAGGTGTATTGCTTCCCACCGTTGGGCGTGTCGTCTGCCGTCAGCACGAGATTGCCGCCGCTGACCGTGGCACGGTCTGGTCGATACGCTTGGCGTTCGTTATTGAACGGCGTGTTCCAAAAGATCGGGTCCCATTTGGTCGTGTCGAGCTGCGTGCCGTTAAATTCGTCGTTCCAGGTGAGGGTCCAACCCTCGGGTGCAATTTGGGCAACGGCTGGAGTCGCGCTAAAGAGAAGTAGAACCGACCAAACGGCGCAGCACGGTCGGAAATTTTTACGCAGTGGTAGCACGGAAGCAATCTCTGTTTCTCTGTCTCGGACCCAGACTAACCTTAACCGTCCTAGGCCCTGCCTCTTATTCTACGCTCAGCGTCCGCGTCGAGATTTGCCTTTTGGCTCGTCTCCGCCGGATTCGAGCACAATATCGTAGGTGTTCTCACCGGACTGAATATCGACCGAAAGACCAGAGGTCTTGCCGCTGCCGTAGCGATTCGGGATCAAAGCCTTGCCCGGCATGGGTGGACCGCCATTGGGGTCAGGTTTTCCAGGAGCAAATGCCCGCACCGAGACACCGTATTGCCCGGGGACCATGCCAGCTTCGCCGGTGGTAATTACCTGGTAGGTTCCATCGGACTTGATACTTGCTGACGCCACCTTACCTTCACCCGAAGGGACAAGGCTTACTCTGCCTGTTGTCAGTGGTTCGCCATCAAGAGTCACCTTGCCGCTAAGTGTCGCATCATAGCCACCGCAGCCAATCGTCGAGAGCGTAGCCAGCAACATCAGTGCGAGTCCGCCCCGCTGCATTCTTAATGTGCTCATGTTTCTTCGTTTCGTGGATGGTTGAATAGAGACGGGAAAAGAGACAATCACCCAACGAGAAGTGTGTTCCGACGACACTCTATTGGCTATCAACCACCTCTCCTCGATTACGCGTTGAAAACGCGCGATAAGTCTCGTGGTCGATTGAGTCTGATACAAATTGTACCGAAGAATCGACCATTGCCATATGGACCCCACCAGGATGGAAGCTGCGGAATCCGCGAACTTCCGGCCAAATTGCACTCGACTTTAACGATTCGACACTGGTATCGGCCGGGAAAAAGTTCAGAGGCTCGCCGCAGGTCGCCCAGTCACCGTCTGAGAAAAATGCCGCGCTATGGAAGTCGATCGAAGAAACCGCTTCACCAACGATGTAAGTGTTGCTCGTACCGTCAGCCACGTCTTTCATCTTCAGCGGATTGAAATAGGTGTTGCGCCAGATCATCCCGTTGCAGCCAGTTTTGTCGTGGCAGTCAGGGGTACTTCCCAGATCGGGTTTCAGGTCAAGAAGTGAGGTGTCGCCGAGCACTCCCTTGTAGCTCGTCAGTGCAACTTCAATATTCCCGTACCAAAATTGATCGGTCGAGAGCTCTGTCGAGGCGACATCCGAAGGACACGATAGCAATGGCAGTGTGGTTGCCAACGCTTCACGGACTGCCGGAACGTTTCTTCTCATTCCCTGGTTGGAAAGGAAGTTGCCCTCGAAGGCTTGGCCATTCTTCAATTGGTCATAGATTGGTTGCTGCTCGAGATACGGGAGTACTTGCACGATCCAGCCAGCGCCGGTTCGGCCAGTACGATCTAATTTCGAACAGTTGCCAGGACCCACGTACTGAACAGTGGGAGGATTAACATCATAGTCGACGAAAAGATCCCCTTCGCAGTCTCTGTCGTAAGGAGTGCTTACAGGAAAAGTTTGCTTCGCTGAGACATGATTTTGGATCGCCAACGACAAGTTCTTGGCGTTATTCGCACAGCTTATGCGACGGGCGGCTTCGCGAGCTGCTTGTACGGCCGGTAGGAGCAGGCCGACAAGAACTCCGATGATCGCAATGACAACCAATAACTCAACCAGCGTGAAGCCTTTGCGTGTGGCGTTATGGCTGGGCATCTGCTTGGTCTTCAACATTGCTTTGGACTCCATGAGATAAGTGATTGCGATCAATCGCTTTGAACTAAGAACTACCGAGTGAATCTAACGAGGGATCGAGCCGCGGTTTACCCTCCAACAACCACGGCCCGATCCTCATCACGGTTCTAGCTGCGTCGACGTGTGCCGCCGAGGCAGAGCATTCCAACAAGTACCAATGCTGCCGCTGCGGGTTCGGGAACATTGCTGAGATTCGGGATCACCGTGCCATACTGCGTATCCCAAACAGTGAGGTCGTCGCCATTGACTGACCCGCTGCCATTAGCATCGCCCTCGGCGAGCGTGGTGCCCGTGCCGAAGCCGTTTTGCCAAGTGAGGAAATCGGTTCCATCGACGACGAAGTCGCCGTTGAAGTCGGCATTGTCAACGACAGCACTGGCGTCATCCAGGCTGATGTTGTCCAAGTAAACGCCGGTAGGATCGAAGTCACTCGCGTTGCTTTCGATTCCGAATTGGAAGATATCTCCAACCATATCCGAGGTAATCGTGAAGAAAAGGGAGTGGCTGGTCCAAGTCGTGTCATTCAGACCGGCAATCCCCGTGAGGATATCCACGTCCGTTCGACCGGTTTCTGAAAAATCGCCCGAGTCGAGTGTTTTGATGAACATCTCGGCCGTCGCGCTGCCCGAGTCGCCCAATGCGAATTCCGATTGGTCGCCGCCAGGGAGCTTGATATCGAACGAGAACTCAAGGTTCCTGCCAACGTCATCTGCATCAACGACATAGTCTTGGAAAAGATTCGCATTGACCCTGTCTGTGCCGTTGCCGTGACCTTGCGTAGTCGGTTCTGCCAAATCGCAGCAGTTGTAGTCGCTGAAGGCATTGAGGTACTGGTCGGTTGGACCACCAGCACCCTGGCCGGCGACAACTTGTGAGAAACCTGCCGCTGGGTCTTCATTAGGAGCGGGGTTGGTGCCGTAACCGAACTTATAATTATCGCTACCGTCGAATACGTTCACAAAGGTAGACCACCCTCGCTTGCCGTCCGATCCCGGTCCAACACTATTCTCCGACCCGCTGGCCAAGGCGGTTGGATCCGTTCCCGCGAGGCCGACCGACTGGAAATCCTGAGAGTAGGTCCCGATTCCTGTCGGGGGTGCCACTCCAACAGTATCAATCACGACCGAGCCAAACGGTGCTACATCAGTAGCCCAAACATTCTCGCCTTGAGTACGAAAACCATACTGCACGTGTCTGCCCGGCGTAGGATCGGTTTGGAAGTTGATGCTAAAAGGACCCGGTGCCGTGAGTTCCACCTCAACATCGAAGAAACTGCTAAAGTCGGGTGCAAAATCGCGGATAAAAGCATAGGTGGAATGTGCACTAGTGAGTGTTTGGGCGCTCACATTACCGCTAAACGTGACGTCCTCTCCCACCAAGGCGGGATTTGTGACAAAGAGAACGGCATCCATCGATTTATTACCGCGCTGGCCGGGGCCACCTGGGTTCATGGGGTCGGCTGCCATTCCGGTTGTGTTTTGGTACCAGAATTCGTTCGGATCATCGACGGTGTTAGGGGAAAGGGTTAGAGAATTAGTTCCGTTGTCGAACTCGGCTACCAAATCCGCGACTCCCCAGCCGCTGCCAAACACAAACGCACCGCCATTCTCAGGCAGTTCGGAAACGTTCATGAAGCCTTCCCAGGGTGCGCTGGCATCGACTCCGACAGTCACTTGGGCGGTCGCTTGTGGTGCCAGATAGCTGACCAAGCTAAACAGCGCGATGAAGAGTGTACGTTTCATGATTGAACCCCTGGTGGGAAGTTGAGATGCAAGTGTTTCAAATCCCTAGCTGCATTTTACTCAGCAGCTTCGGGTGAAAAAATGTGCTAGCTACTGTTCCGGCAACCGCATCGATGCGGCCGATATTAAAATAGTTGTGAAAAGTTGCTTGTGCCCGTCCCGAGGGACGGGCACAAGCCGAATCAACTCATTGCTTACTTACGACGTCGGCCGACTGCGAGACCAGCGACGCCGAGACCAAACAGAACCAGCGAAGTTGGTTCTGGAATGGCACCAAAGGTGACCGAACCAAACGGTGCGACGTCGGTAACCCAAACGTTCTCGCCCGTCATGCGGAAACCATACTGCACGGGACGAGCAGGATCATTGATCAGCGATTGGGTGATGCTGAACGTACCCGTCGAGGAAATGGTGGCTGATGTCTCAACTGCACTTGAGAAGTCAGGCTCGAAGTCCTTGATGAAGACTTCAGCAACATGAGCACCAGTCAAAGAGAATGCGTCAATCGTTCCTGTGAAAGTCAAGGTTTGACCAGCAAAGGTGCCAACTTCATTCACAAAAAGGTTGGCTTCCATGCTTTTATTACCGAGAGCTCCAGGTCCACCATTGTCATTGGGATCCATTGGATCGTCGCCAGGACGACCAGGTTGGTACCAGAACTCGTTAGGGTCGCCCACGGTATTAGGCGATGTGGTGATCGTGTTGTTTACTGCGTCGATGTCGGCAACTAGGTCGGGAACTCCCCAACCGCTACCAAAAACAAAGCCGCCGCCATTGGCTGGCAGTTCTGAGACATTCATAAAGCCTTCCCACGCGGCACTGCCGTCGACGGTTACCGTAACCGCCTGGGACTGGGCTTGCATTCCGACGACAGCCACGGCGGCCATCAATGCAGATGCAATGAGATTGATTCTTTTCATTAGTCCTATCTCCCTCTCTAGATTGAGATTAGTTGAGCACCACACACGCAGCGCTCCGATTGATAAGTTGCCGACGAATACCGCATTCGACGGCGATTAGCGAGTGACCATATCGATTTCGAGTTGAAGCTTTGCGACGCTCGCTACCGAGCAAAGCTTGCTGCCCATTGAGTCGAAATCGTGTTTCTGTAACTGTTTCAATATTGTCGAAAATCAAATCAACGCTCGCGCTGGCCCCTCGATCGAAGTGACTCGACGACGTTGATTTGGTACTGTTTCAAATACATTTTCATAATAGCCGTGCCTGCAACCCTGTCAAGCAATATCTTCCGGAAATCTTGAATAATCAGAAATTGAAGATCAGCTGAGGAAGAGACTGTTTTCAATAGACCCAGATGGGCCTAATCCTATGCTTTGCAAAAGCTTAACAATGGTCAAGCAAAAAGCGGCAGGACTTGCCGTAAAGTGTTGCCTTATCCGTTATTTACCGCAGAATCGACAGAAAGGTTAACGAGCCTTCCGCTAGCCAGTCGCTTGCAAGCGAGTGCCGTCGGGGAGAATGCCAACCGCACTTTCCGGGGGCTGGGCGGTCGAATTGTTGATTTCAAACCAGGTCGACGAGATACGATGCTGGCAACGCTCGCCTCCACCGGCCTCAACAACACGGGCCAGCTCCAGAAAAGCCTCGTAGCCGAGCTGGCGTGCATCTTGGCAGACAGCCGTCATCTTGGGATATACGTAGTTCCGCGAGTCGTGATCGTCGAAGCCCACCACGGAGAGATCCCCAGGAACCTCCATGCCGATATTCCTCGCTTCGTTAATCAGACCCACAGCAATGGGTGGATCAGTTACAAAGACGGCGGTAGGCGGCTTGGGGACGCTCATCAGATTTCGCAGCAATTGGGCGCCATTGAGCCGCTGAGCAGGAACTCGATAAATAAGGCTGCGGTCGATTTCGAGATCGTTCTCTTTCATTACCTCGTTATAGGCGGCGAAGCGATCGACGTGGTCGCCATCCTCATGCTCGTTCGAGGCGAAGGCGATTCGCTTGTGGCCCAAAGTGATGAGATGCTCGATTGCCTGACGGCTAGTCGTTGAGGACTCCGCGTAGACAAAGCCGAGATTCTCGTGCTCGAAGTGATCCCCAACGACGATTGCGGGGAAGTTTTCCTCGGCAATGGTCTTACAAGTTGGTCGCCCCTCGACCGTCGATCGCAGAATGACGCCACGCACACCCTTGCGCAGAAAGAATTGCGTGTAGGATTCGTCGGAACTCTTATCCCTCGAAGGGTTTAAGACAACCAAATCGAGGTCCGTTAGGTCCATTGCCTGGACCATCCCCTCAACGAGAGCCGCATCATAGGGGGACCCAAGCGAGAAAGGCCCAGCGTAGACCAAGGCAATAAACGAAGTCGTCCGACGGCCCACATTCGGGACGTATCCGCACTTGTTGACTGCTTCAAGAACCTTCGACCGCGCCTCTTCCGTCACGGCAGGGCTGTTATTGATCACCCGCGAAACGGTAGCGATCGAAACGCCAGCGCACTTTGCAACTTGTCGGATCGTAGCCACGTGGTTATCATCCTGTAACAGTTATGTAAATGTTTCTTCTCTGCATCATAACTGCTCCCGTAGAACTGTCAAATACCAGGCTGTCAAACACTCGTTTCAGATGCCAGTGCCACCAGCGCTGGCCACTATCGGGCAATTCGTCCAATCGACCTAAATCTTGCTTGCTCTGCGGCCCCCAAAAAAACTGACGGCTTCCACTGATGACTGAAACCCAACACCACGCCACTGCCCCGGAAGATCGGATACCTCTGGGGCAGAAATCTGCTTATGCGGTGGGGATGCTCGTCAATAATCTACAAGCTGCCGCGTTGCCGGCCATGATGGTAATCCTCAACATCGGCCTGGGGATGAGCCCCATTTTGGTGGGCATCATCGGATTCGTGCCCCGCATCTTCGACGCGGTCTCCGACCCACTGATGGGTTACATCTCTGACCGGACTCGAACCCGCTGGGGACGCCGCCGTCCCTTCATTTTTATTGGTGCGCTTCTAGCCGGAGTCATCTTCGCCGCGATGTGGCAGATGCCTTCGGGACAGTCCGAAACGTTTTACTATCGCACGTTCCTCACGGCTTCGATCGCTTACTTTCTGATCTACACGATTTACGCGACCCCTTTCGTGGCCCTGGGTTTTGAAATGACTCCCGATTACCACGAGAGGACGCGCCTCCAAGCGTTTGCTAATACCTTCGGGCAACTTGCCTGGCTCGGAGCACCGGCCATCTGGTGGTTCATCGCTAATAAAGACTTCTTTCCTGATGAAGCTGCCGGCGCGCGTTACTTGGCGATCTGGATTGGCGGAGCCATTAGCTTGCTGGGGATCGCGCCCGCCATCTTTTGTCGCGAGCGTCAAACTCTTGCGCCATCAACTGATGATTCGGATGAAACTGAGGGCGGTGTCCTCAATGAACTGTTTCTATTCTTTCGCGGCGTCGCGACCACGTTTCGATGCGGGCCGTTCGTCAAACTCTGCCTGGCAACCTTCTTGGTGTTCAACGGCTTCATGCTGGGTACGTCGTTCTCTCTCTATGTGATGATCTACTATGTCTTTCAGCAGCCCGATACGGTTGAAGGCATCAACTCGATCGCCGCAAGTATCAACCCGCTTTCTGGATACGCCCTGAACTCCTTCGATCTCGATAGCGCAAAGTCTTCAGCGGGAGGTCTTAACTTTTGGTTTGGTTTTCTAACCTCGGTTGCGACTCTGTTGGTGATCCCCTTTACGGGCTACCTTTCAACGATCATCGGCAAACGGAAAACCTTCCTGATCACCATCCCGCTTTCGCTGGTGGGGTACGGCCTCAAGTGGTTCGGCTACAACACGCTGCATCCTTACTGGCTGCTTGCTGCGTGCCCTTTCGTGGCCTTCGGTACGGGATCGCTGTTCACTCTGATGGGCTCAATGGTTGCCGACGTCTGCGACTACGACGAACTCGACAGCCACCAGCGTCGCGAAGGCATGTTCGGCGCGATCTATTGGTGGATGGTCAAGGTTGGCTTGGCCCTGGCCGGCTTGCTCACCGGGGTGCTGTTGGAAGTCTCCGGCTTCGACGTGAATCGCGGCATTCTCCAGACCGAAGAGACCCTCTTGCTTCTGCGTGTCTTCGATGTCGGCGTCCCCCTGATCACTTCGGCGATTGCCATCGCGATCATGATGACTTACGAGCTAACCGAAACCCGCTCGCACGAGATCCGCGAAGAGCTCATCCGACGCCGCGGCAAGTTGAGTGCGTAGGACCGTTGCGGAACGCAGCGGGCGATTGAAATGTCGGCGCAAGTTGAGAATTTGGAGATTCGTAGCCTCCGAGGTTATAATTCGCTGAACAAGAGGGACCTAATCGTTCATCGGGTAGTCATTTTAAGTAGTGATCATGGTGAAACTGCAACAAATCACCCGACTTGACGTGCCGCTTTTCTTTTTATGGTGTGTTCTAGCCTTTGGCTTGCTGACGTTCCTCCCGTGGCACCCTTATCCGAAGACAGGGGAGTTGTTGCCATTGGGTACACCATACATTAACGGCAATGGGCTTCAGGATAGAGACACACAATTACTACTCCTCTTGCACTGTATTGCCACAATTGTCGTTGCAATCTCTATTGAGCTGTTTCGCATAATAGCTAGACGCTATTCTTCAACCGCAAATTGCGAACATGACCAAGCGCAAAACACCGAACACAGTTAGCGGTCGAGGCGAATCCTGGTCAGATCGTTTACCTAACTGGTGAACTTGTTGCCTCTGCAGAGGATGAAGTCTTGACCGTCGACAGTGCCATCGGTGTTTCCGTCACCGTTGCTTCACGACAAGCTGCTGCGGAACTTGACAACTTCCAGCAGTCGTTATACTCCAAGCATGCGGATCCGCGAAAACCATCAGCGAGCCATTGAACGCTTGGCCGACGCCTACCGCGACGATCCGCGGTTTCGTGCGCTGATCATCGGCGGCTCCGTCGCCAAAGGCTATGCCCGCGAGGACTCGGACGTGGACTTCCTGATCGTCGCAAGTGATGAGGCGTTCGAGCAGCACCTGACCGCGCGCGACCTCTTCATCAATCGCAGAGACCTCTGTGACTACGAGGGGGGCTACGTCGACGGCAAGATCATCAACCTTGCGTTCCTTGAAGACTTGGCTGAAAAGGGCAACGAACCTTCCCGTGCCGCGTTCGAGGGGGCGTTCGTCGCCTACTCGCACGTCCCCGACCTCGACGCCCTGCTGCGGCGGATCCCTGTCTATCCCGAGGCGGGGCACGATGAACGCATCAAGGCTTTCTACAGCATGTCATTCATTCAGCACTGGCTTTTCCAAGAGGCAGAGCGCCACGGCAACCGCTACACGCTGACCCGCGCCGCCAGTCAGCTTGCGTTGTTCACCGCCCGGTTGCTCCTGGCCCATAACCGCCGACTCTTCCCCTATCATAAGTGGCTGCCGAAGGCCCTCGAATCGGTGCCTGACAAGCCCGACGACATGATGCAATGCTTCGGTAACCTGCTCGAAAAACCCTCCGGAGCCCATGCCACCGCCCTGTTCGAATCAGTCCGGGACCATCGTGACTGGGGCGTCAGCGACCTCGAGGCCTACACGTGGTTCATGACCGACGTGGAGTGGAGCTGGATGTCGGGCAGAACTCCCATCGAGGACTGGTAGCGGTCGACGAACGTCAGAGTGAAGCGAGACAGCTGAAACTGGGCCAGGCATGGGACTGCGGAAAACCATTTAACCTCGGCATCCGCCAGAGAACCCTACCCTACTCAACCCCCGAGACCGTCACTTGTAACTGAGCGAAAAAGTCCCACTTGACGCTGAAACGTTTCAAGTGGCTTTGCTAATTTACAAGATCTAATTCTCACCATCTCCTGGCAGCGGATAGTAAGGCTTCATTCCCAATCTCATAGGCTCCTTGATTTGTTCAAGCCTGGCTGAGTAAGCGATTGGGCGGTCTTCACCGGGCAGAATGGGAACGCCTTCGGAATCGAGCGGATACTCGGGGCCGCCGCTTCCGATCAGTTTTCCTTCCGCGGAATAATGCGAGATTGTCACCCACTGGTAATTGTCTCCGTGTTCGTAGTCGATAAATCCACGCAATCTCAAGTTATCGTCGAAACTGAGGACACGCGATAGCAGCCCACGCGCATCGTATTCACCCCAGTAGTAAAAAAAGTAGGCCCGAGGATTGGGCTGTTTCCTGTCGTCAACAGATTTATTCTGCACAAGGATAGGCCGACTGGACTTGTCGTACCAAATCAGCATTTCAGTCCTTTTGAGGGCGCTTTGCGATTGCGCTGGAGCGGTCCTCACCAGACGCCCGTCAACGTAATAGCTCATCCTTCCACGGCCCTCTTCAACTGGCGGATCGAGGTAAGTGCCGGTAGTGCTAATTGATGGTAGCCAGCCATCAAAGGTTGACCAACCGTCTTGGTAGAGTACCGTGGCGTCAGGAGGCACATGGTGGCCGCTAGCCAGCAGTTTCTTGATATTTGATTTCACCCGTTGGAGTTCATCGGCGTCGATGACACGCAGCTTAGCCTTAGCGGATGTTGCTCGGATATTTCTATTATCAGAGGAACCTACTGAGGCTGGTTCATGCAGCGTGAATCGGTAGATTTCACCATGGTACTTATCGGAGACACCCACGAAGCCATAGTGGGCTGAATTCGCGTACCATTCTGCCTCAGGCATCGACATTGAGGAGAGCCGACGTGAGTGCCCACGTTTGTCGGTTTGCAGATCGACGATGGCTCCCGAGTTTAGGTCAAGCCTCCACCAGTGCGTGCTTAAGGGCAAGTGGAGATAGTCGCCCTCGCGTAGATACGCTTGGCCGCGAGGGCGGTGTCCTCGGAATGATCGTGGCTGCTTACGAGGTGGGCCAATCGCCGCTGCAAGCTGGAAGAAATTATGTGTATGATAGACCTTTCCCTGATACATAACGAATTCCTCCTCCCGACTATTCCGTTGATTGTACGCCAGAGAACGACTGCCCAATTGAATCGTAAGGTCACTCAAGTTGATCAGTAGAGGCTGCGCTCGTGAGCCGCTCCGTCCGACATACACTAGTCCTCTAGGTTCGCCTGCCGACGAGCGCGGTTCGAGTTCTGCCATGACAATGGTCGGAGTGAAACCATGGGCGATTCCTACTTGTTTTGAAGGCACAGTGCCGGGGTTCGTATTGCTTACAGAAAAGACTTCCGTCGCCTCGTGAAATACCTTCACTGCAGCCTTCTTGTCCTGTGTAACGATCATGGCGCACCAAGCACGCTCATTAGGACCGAACGAGCCGACTGCCAAGGCTTGGCCTTCACCAAGAGGTTGGACGCGAATAGCGCGCTCGCTGGGCGGAAGGCCGTCACGAATGTGCGTTAGGACTTTCATATTTGAGTCAAACTGCCAGATGCCACTGGCGAGTGTTGCCACCCAGAGGTGCTTGCCATCCCAGCGTACATCGTCAATGACGACGGATCGCTCGAAAGGAAAGTCGAACGGCTCTAACTTGCCAGGGGTTTGCATGACCAGGAGACCTTTCCAGGTCCAGATCACGTCAAGCGATTCGCCACAGGCAATCCACCTTGGTTTGATAGCAATGCGACTTTTTTTCCGCGGAAATCGATAGGAGCCTTGAAGTGACGGATGCACATCGCGAGGTAATGCGCTATTCTCAAAGTGAAGTCGAATGCTTAGCCTTTCGTAGCTCATCGGGGGCGGTTCGACGACACGATTGGGGTCAGGCGCACGGCGTGGACGCTGCTTGCGTAGCTTTGGTTCCAGTTTCCGGCGAGGTCCGAAAGGGTCATCCACGATCTCGAACCGTTCGAGTTGCCAGCGCATTTGCCGTACGTCACGAAGAGGCACGGTAGCATCATGCATTTGAGGCTGCTCAAACTGAGCATGCAGAAACTCCGTCCACTCCGCGACTGCGAGAGTGGCCATGTCTAACAAGAAAGTGATCTCTTTTGGCGATGTGTTGGCATCGACAAGATACCAGCGACAACGCAACTGTTCCCACCGCGCGGTGAGACGCGCCATGGTATGATCGCTATAGGAAAGAGCCTCGAGAAATTGCAACCATTGCTTGGGGGAAATACTGTACGAATCGTAATTCCGTTTTCGGTAACGTGGCTTCGGATGACGATCGCTGTACCGATGGTTATCAATGTCGGGAAAAACTTTTCTAGAAATATTCCTCAGCTCAGGACTAAATCCGAGATTGTCGGGAATACGTTCCGTCCAAAGCTCGAATAAGTATTCTAGGTCGGACGGCTGCAAGTCTTGAAAATCAACTCGATGGGTAGCATTACCAAGAAGTGCGGATTGGATTTGTCTCTTGCGACTCGACGTAACATTCTCGTGGTTAGCGTGTGGTCCCTGCGGTAACTGAAGTACCAAAGGGGCAATGACCCAGACGTGTTGTTTAAGCCGTTGTTCGGCAGTAGATAATAGTTGTTGGAGGGAGCTGCTCTCTTCAACTTCTCGCTTAGAAAATCGCGGTATCGAAGTAGTAATGAGCGATAACGCTTGTTGGTCCGTCACGAGTCGGTTGCGAATTAAGTATTCAGAATGGCTCAGGATATCCGCATGTACCGAAAGTAAGTTCTCTGCACGGCCTAGGCTGCCTGCCGGACCGGGCCAGGTGGAATCATCGTATCCTGGCACGGAAACCATGCGTAGGATTCTCCTTTCGTCCTCGATCAGTCGTAAGCGCACTTCAGCGTTCTTAGGGCGGATAAGCAAGGCTGCCTGGCGCAATCCGCATGCAGCGCGCCGCATACCCAGACGAGAGAATGCCTCGGCACGTTCCTCTAGCCAAGTGAACTGTTGCTGGGCGTCGTGAGCTTGCTCGCCCCATTTGCCATTCTCGTCAAGCAGACGGTTTGCATGTCGCGAAACCTGCTCAAAAAGCTGACTCTCCGCCACTTCGACGAACCGTGCGCTTCGCGTTACGTTCGCTGGCAACTTGGCAGCCAGTTCGACCGTGAACAAGTCTTCTTGCTCACCGGTGGAATCTTTGGCCCGAAAACTTCCCGAAATCAGTATCGGAACAATTCGATCCAGCTTGCTTTCCGACTGGTCAGCGAGCTCATCCCAGATTGCCTGTGCCTCTTGATACTCGATCACGGCGATCCCCGGTTTGGACACCAGAGTGCTCTCGATGAGACGGGCTAGCGACTCTTGATAAGCGTCATGCTCGTGCGTGAGTGATTTGGAGAGCAACGGGCTGACCCCAACGACATGCACAAGCCCGCTCTGCAACTCCTTGTTGATCTGGCTCGCAAGGTGGGCGATTCGCTGAGCGATCTTCGCGGGTGCCTGAGTGGCAAGAGAGTACCCTTGGATTTCTAGGCGGGCACCGGATCGCACGTGACACAGCACAACTTCGATCTCTTGCCGCTGGACCACATAACTCTTCTGCATGGTGGCCAGCCTGCCCGTCGCGCGCTGTTGGCTTTGCGGTTGCCCCGTTGACGCCGCTTCGGCAACCTCTTCGACCTTGATAACACGCAGGATAACCAGGATGTCAGCGGCTACTCGCTGACCGATTTTCATCCTCTGTGATCTCGATTCAAGACCGCTGAGGGCCGTCAACTTGGCTTCACTCAGGACAGCCTCGAACTCATCGCGCTCGACAAGATCCACGCCTTGAAGCTTGTCCAGTTTGACGGTTAGCAGATCGGGAATACCTGTCTCTTGAGCTTGCCGAGAAGCGAGTACCGCCCAGGTCAGATTTGGAGTTTGTGTGTTGGCACTACCTTCGCTAACGAACACCTTGCCAATCAGCGTTATCCCAACAAGGATCGCCAAACCAAGATTAATGAGGGGCATGCGTAGACTCAGAGAAGTCATGACGTGTTACTCACCTGAGGATACTTGGTCATCGAAGGAGATTTGGTAGAGGTTCCAACCGTCACCATCGCTTGTGTAAATCAGGTTCCCATAGTGCGAACTGCCCAAAGGACGATGGAGATGACTCCTGCTCCAAGGAATGCTCACAGGCTCGACGAGCTCAAATCGTTCGAACAGGCTGGCTGCCGTCCAAACTTTTCGTCCGATGACATAGGGTCTGTCCCAATGGTCAAAGAAGACGATTCCTTCCTCGGGTACGCTGGCGAGACTTACTTGTTCGTCAACCTTGTCCGGAGTCAATTGAAAGAGCTGGGCATTGCTTGTCCAATAGAGTGATCCGTTGTGCAACGTTACTTCCGCACTTTTTGATATGCGTGACCGGAGCTCGCAGGCATGCTGCGTTCGCAGATTGAAAAGGAAGTTTCTTGGGCTCCAACGCCCTAGAACCACTTTCTGAAACGTGCCGTCCTCCTCGCGAAGAGGCATCACGAAGCTGGGCGAGAAAACCAATTGGCGAGATTCTTTTCTTCCCAATGGAAGTGGGCGATCCGTTGCGGGGATTGGCTTCTGGTAAATCTGTCGGAACTGGATTTGACCAGCGTCGTTGATAAGAGTTTCAGCCAGGCAAGACTGCTTCCCATCGGATTTGTCAATGATCCCCGCCCAGAGGGCACTTCCTGGCTCTTGCCCGATACACAAAGGGCTCCGTGACAGCCTTGGGAGTCCTTGGTCTCTTGTGAGTGTTAGGATGCTACCTTGCTGAGGGTCGATTGCGAGAATCTGTGATTTCCTTCCAATGATTCCGATCCAAACGTACTTCCCATCGAAGCAAGCAGAACTGAATGAATGCTGATTATCGATTGTAAAGATTGGTTCCAACTCGCCCGGCTTTTTCATCAGGGCAATGAACCGGGTACCGTATCCTCCGTAGCTGGAGAAGCCGTAGACGATATCAGTATGAGGGCCTGCGGGTTGGATGCCTGACAGCTTGATGGGGAAGTTCTGCCCCTCTTGATCTTGTAGCGCCAGTTGTATGCGACGAATTGAGACCCGAGGATCGGGAGGCGTTTCGTGAGGCGGTTCTCGTTCTGGCTGCGGGTCCGCTTCAGTGTTCGATGATTGTGATGGAAGCCAGGCAACCTCCTCGCTCAGATTCAGGAGGTCTTTGCCGGCATACATTTTCATGTGGGAGGGCGATAGTCCTGTCCGTGTGATTTGAGAAACGATGAACGCTGGGGAATCGAATTTCATTGCGATCCCAAGCAGTTGTTGCCGGAGCTGAAGATTCTCTTCCATGGATTCTCCGTACCAACTTGGCGAGCGAGTCAGCAGTGCCAGTATCCGAACCAGCGAGGTACGCTTCAACGAGTTGCTTTCTTGAGCCTCCTTCATGGCCTCAAGGATGCTTAATCGCGAGTGCCTTCGAGACGCCTGTATCGCTGCTAGGTCTTCTTGGTTGCAATGGGGATTGTTGGCTAGCTTGGTTAGTGCAACCGCGGCGATTTGAGAACCTTCGAAGTATTCCGACTCTTTGATTGCACGCACCAGACTTGCCAACTCCTTGTCAGCTTTCCTCAGGGCATCTTTCCGTACGGTCTGGTAGTCTTTCGCAGGACTTGCATTGTTCGACGCCTTGCGCGACTGAGGCTTCAATCTTCTTGGTTCTGCTTGTGATGATGTCGCTGTCTCCTGAGGCGACGTTCCCTCACGTCCTGTACACGACAAGAAGAATGGAATCATGCAACAAACAGTTGTCACACTCCACTTGCGTAGCAAGTAGCGGTCCGCGGCCAACATTGCTCTACTCATCGACGGTGCCAGCCTCTCTTGACGTATTCAGCCCAGCAATAGCACCCAAGGATTCGCCCTCGACAGTCGCACCTACACTGGAACCAAGCGTCGAGCGAAAAAACTCTTCGGGGTTGGTTGCGGCTACTCTCAACCTATTCTTTCCCTTTTCGCTCCACGAGCTTGGGTAGCAATCGCTGCGCGATATCTGCAGCCGCGTCCTGAAGTGCACGCTTTCCGGCTAGCTGTTCCACAAGGTCCACCGCCACACGAGTTTGCCTGTCCACGGCAACCACTTTGCCACTATTGCGATCGACGACTTTGACCTCAAGTCGCGCTTTAACAGAGATGAGATTTCCGCGGCGGATAGCGAATTCGCTAATCCCCTCACCCTTGATGAGATACTTTGCTTGCAGGCGACTGCCTTCACCATGATCAATGACGGTGAACCCAGATTCCTTGCAGTAGCGTATTATCTCCGTTTCCGCTGCCGGATCTAGAATCTCTCGGCCAAGATGGCGCTCCTCCACAAGAACATGTAGCACGGGACGCTCAGCTTCGCCAATCGCTTTACGCAGTGCCTTGATTCTATCTTTCCTGTTGATCGGTTTAGCAACGAGAGTACTGGAACGCTCCTTGATAGAACGAGCGATTTCGTCGCCCAGCTTATCGGCAAGGCCTTGTAGGCCATCCTTCGCAGGTCCTTTGACAGAAGCTCCGATAACTCGACTTGTCTCGGTGCCAATGATTTTTGCTATCAAATACAGGGTATTGTCGACTCGAAACACGGATCCGGTCACGATAATCCTCGCACCGGTCAACCGGCCTATCGCGATTGCTTCCCCCGGGTTCACAACCCCAGAGAGATTGAGCTCTGTTTCATCCAGTGTTTTGTCGAGATCGACTCGATCGACAAGAGACAATGATGGATCAACGGCGAGGTTCGCAAACACGAGGTCCGTCGTCTGGCCACCCTGCTCGGCAACCTCTTTTCCACGCTCGCGGAAGGGGAGGACAGCGATTGGATACTCTACTAGTACCGGATCTTTCTCCTTCAGGTCGGTAGCGGCGGCTGTCGCGGTTTCGTCTGATTCGACCTTAGGAGTTTGTGTGACTTTCTCTCGCGAGTGGACCGGTGAAGATGACAAAAGAAACAAGCTTGCCATCGCGATGATGCCTATGATCAGCTGCCGAAGGCGGATCAGATTCGCCAATCCAAAACTATCACTTAAGGTAATCATTTGGTTGATCCTTTGCAGAAGAGTGTGCTCGCATATCCTCGACGAGTTGGGCAAAAAGGTAGCGGGGTACGGGGCTTTCCTCCCATCGACTGATGACCTCACCGCAACAGATTATAAGCTGTCCTGGTTGTTCATGGGGTTCCGGAGCGGCGTACTCTAAGATTGCCCAATCCCAGCCGTTGGGTTTGGCCACTTGCAATACGGCAGAATCATTCCGTGCCTTGATCTCCAGACTACTCTTGGATACCAGTGGGTCAAATTGCTTGCTAAATCGCTTTGAAAGACTCTCATGTCCCAGCGTAATTTGGCTTAGGGTAGTTTTAGGGCGTAGGTTTTGAGAATCAATTGGGAACTCTCCTTCACTAGGAGCAAAGCACAAGACCCGGATGCCTCGATTTGCTGCTTGCACCAAGGTTGCGGCAAGGTTTGGGTTTTCGAGAAAAGAGATCCCTTCGCCCACCACTAGGATGCCGGCTTCGGCACGATCAATCGCTGCGAGATTGGGCAATACCCGGTGAGGAATTTTTGTCCTTTGAAACATCCTCTTCGTATCGCCTAAGTTGTCGAACAGTTGGAGTTCCGCTTGATTCAACAGTGACTCCTTCCCCGAAAACGGGTCCTCGGAAAAGACGTGCAAGGCATGGCTGAATTTCCTCGATTCGCCACCCACTACGGCAGATACTTGCAGTTGGAAGCTGAAGCTGATCCCTTTGCGTAGACGGGGAGCCGTAATTTGCAGATCAAAGGCTCGGCAAATATGCTTATCTTGAAGGTGTGCATTAGCCACACTCACGTCGTCGCTGCCGCACTCGAGCAATTCGCTAACGGTACTTTTACCCCGTGATATCGTTCTGCCGTTGCTTGTGATTGCCCATTCAACTCGAAGTGGCAATACTTTCTCGTCGATTCCACCAAAGCGGACGCAAGCTGCCCTATCAGCGAACACGCACCATTGTTGGCTTATGGGAACCAGTTCTTTCGACGCCACCTTCCCTGCGAAATGAAAAGTAGTAGAAAGTGCAAGTGCAGCACAGAATGCCGGGACGCATTTTCCTGGAATAGCAGAGTTGGAGCACATCACCCTAGCCCAGTTCACCAGTATCGGTCGAGTCAAGATCAATAAGGTTCGCCGTTTGGTGTAGTTGGTATTCAACGCCTTCGTGAGAAAACTTATGAATCAAAATGGTCGAGCCCAAACGCTGGAGATGACTAGCTTCAAGCTCTTCCAGAGGTCCACGAAAACCAGTCAGATCCGGAAGACAGCGTATTTCTATAGCGACCATCTCCTGATCCACCGGGTGAACCCAAGCTGACAGATTCCTACCGCCAGCTGCACCACGCAACTCAACCACTTGATCCTGCCCCATCACTAATTCGATGGCATGAACTACCTCAGATGGACCATGAGACTTCGAAGGAATTGTCAGCCGTAGCTGAATCGCCACGTAACGATCACGACTACTTGAATCGGACGGAGCCAGGCCCACTTCGAAAGAGCTGTCACCTTCAAAAATCCAGGCGATTTGCGATCCGTAAAGCTCACGACACGCGTTCAGCACAAACATCAGGCGCTGGTCTCGTTTTTCATCTTGGCCAGCTTCTTTACGAACCGAGTCCAATGAATCGGTCAGTTGATCGCCGTGGTTCCGCGGCTCAACGCGTTGCGCATTGAATGTTTTCCAAGTGACTAGAGAGATGAGTAATGCGGCAGCGATGGCAAGCATCGCCGCCAAGTGTCTTGATTGTGTCGTAGGTTCTGTCACTGCCAGGGGTTGTACGATGTGCTTGCGCATACTCGTCCTAAAGCTGTCCTGCAGCTCAGCGAGTTGCTCATCACTAGCCTCCGTAGAGTCGGCCCACATTTGCAAGGCTTGATCGAGTTTCGCTTCCCGAGGGTCATTCATGATGCAAGATAATCACCTAGAAGGGACTTAAGTTGCTTACGAGCTTGGTGAACCCGCCAGTACATTGTCGTTGTTGTGCAGCCAGCAACAGCCGCAGCCTGCTTGGCTGGAAGTTGCTCAATGGCTGTAAGCACAAGTGCAGCCCGAAGATCGGTCGAAAGCATGGAAAGTGCACTCTGAAGTTCTTTAGTCAACTCTGTACCTAAAGCTTGTTGTTCCGGTTGCACGTGGGGTTGAGCCTGGGTGTCACGATAAGAAACTACTTCCTCACTCCGGACATGTTTTTTCTGAGTGGCTTCCCGACGCAGAAATTCCTTACAGGTATTCAGGGCAACTCGATATAGCCAAGTCGAAAACTGGGATCGTCCGCTGTACGAGCCAGGTTGGGTCAGTATTTTGAGGAACGTCTCTTGGGCAACGTCATCCGCTGAGGTATGGCACAATGTCATACGATAGGCCAAGTTGCGCACCCGACGTAGGTGACGCGCAACTAATTGGTCGAATGCCTCAGGGGCAGACGTCGATTGGTACTCGGCCAAGAGTTGCTCATCAGTAAGTCTTTTTTCGGAGGCGCCCACAAATATGGATCTTGTCTGCTCAGAATTGTGAGTACCTAATGTCACTTCTAGAGTGGCCCTCTACTAGGTTAGATGCAGTCGAGCCAGAATCCTTGGCAACTACTGGCGAAAATACTCGAAATCTCAGGATTCTTGCGTATTGAGGAATGAGATTTCACCTCCCGCATAGGCAACTTCTCCTCGGCATTGACCTGATACCATGGCAGGCCTCGCGATTGACGGCAACCTAAGACTCCTCCGCCGTCGCGTTAGCCCTTGGTTTGAGGATTGGACGGTACACTCGATATGGGTTGACATATCAGTAGGCCTCCATGCATACAGGCGACCCTCAGGTGAGCCAAGCAGGGTCTCACCTAGACCAGAGATGCGACAACCTTATCCGACACCCTCTCGAACTACTTGGGATCCCGATTGATTTTGAGTAACAAGAGAGCTCTTTACACGTTGTTGACAGGAAACAGCTGAGCAATCAGCCAGGAGGATTGCGAGCTGACCGAGAGAGGATTGAAGGCCTACCTTGTGAAAGCTTTCACAAAGTAGGCGCAGAATTTTTTCCGAAATTTGTACGAACCTCGTGCCGAATTGGTACTCTTATACACAGACCAACGAAACATGGAGCCCTTTTGGGGGTATAGTTCAGTTAGAGGTAACCAAAATGATGTATTCAAGACCAAGCTTCATAAGCTTACAGCCGAAACAGTCCTTTCCGGGATGTATAGCATTTGCCGTGTTGGCGAGTGAACAACCCGGTTACGCGCTCGCCGGCGAACAGAATCCCAGTGATCTGGGACGCTTATGACACTTGGTCGACTCTTTGATGAGCCACAAGGCCCGGTGTCATAGACGCCGGGCCTTTTTCTTTGGCTCCTGCCGATTGAAGAGGCTGATCCCAATCGAATTTGGGCTGGTGGCTGAGATGGTATAGCGGCGGTTTGAAGCACCGCATACGAGGATTCGAGCGCCTCCCAGCCCGCTGTTTTTAGTGATACTGCGCGCACCCGGTGCGCGCAGAACTTGAAATGTACATGTCCGTGATGTCGCTCGGACACAAAACTGTACTGCCCCAGCATGGGCGTCGGCTTCCTCTTTGAGGTAGATAAACGAAAAGCTGGCCAGCGAGCAGCGTTTACCCGTTGCAACACTGGCGGTAAAGCCGGCGGAGATCTGTGTGGGAGCAGAGAAGCCGTCAAGTAACTGATGGTGTGAGTCGCCGTCCCACCGGCGGAATACTACCTGAAAGATCACGGATTAAGTGCGGTTATCGCGAAACGTGCTGGACCGGTGGCGGAAGCCACGTCGGACTCACAATCCGAAGTGTCCGGGAAGTTGCTAATCCTTCGGGAGCGGCACCAAACCGTGCGTGTGACAGAGTCGAAGTGCCTACTGCGGACGCCGCAAGGTGTTCGTGCTGCCCGAAAGGGGATTGGCGGACTACTTCCCGGAGTAGGAAACCGATCGAGCTAGGTGAGAGTGTCCGACGGGATAGTCGAGCCAAACCCAGAAGACTCGTTGCACTACTGCCTGCTGTTGGGCGGCGGAGACGTCAACAACAGAGGTGAAGGTGATGAAGGGTTTAACACGCCCGTGTGCAGACTCCGCTGAGTCGAAAGACGTTGATGCGGAGGGTCATCGCCAAGTCAGGATAGAGCTTGCGCTAAAACTGACTTTTTTTTGAACAACATGCCCCGTTGGTCTATTGGTAAGGATTGCAGGCTTTCAATCTGCAGATGAGGGTTCGATTCCCTCACGGGGTACTAACGACAGAACGTAGCGAAGTTTGGCATCGCGCTTGGTTTGGGACCAAGAGATCGTCGGTTCGAGTCCGACCGTTCTGACTGAAATGGTAGTCGAGGGCTGGTTGCCCCCAACTCTATCGTTGTGGGCGGCTGATAACCGAGTTGCGCTGAGTTCAATTCCCGGGGCTACCACTTTTAGAACTTTACGAACCTACAGGAGAAACAAGATGTCGACAGTCCTGCGATGCAAACGGATACGCCCAACCAACATTCGGGTTGTGGTGTAACGGCAGCATCCCTGGCTTTTAACCAGGTGGGTGTGGGTTCGAATCCTACCGGCCCGACTACTGGCGTGTAGCTCAGTGGTGAGAGCAGCGACCTTATAAGTCGAAGGCCGAAGGTTCAATTCCTTCCACGCCAACTTGAAAACAAACATGGGACTGAGGTGTTAGCGGCAGCATCCCTGGTTCTTACCCAGGCGGCTGAGGGTTCGAGTCCCTCTGGTCCCACTAGAAAAACAAAGCACTGGTCCGGGCACCGACGCGTAGCGTTGGTCGGCGGCCAAGACTCCGCTTTCGTAAGGCGGCAAAGTCGGTTCGAGTCCGACCCGGTGCTCTGATGTTCTTTGACAATTTGGTTAGCAATATCTTGCGCCCATGATGTAGTGGCAGCCTTCCTGCTCGCCATGCAGGGTGTGTCGGTTCGATTCCGGCTGGGCGCATTTCTTCAGGACGTGGGAAAGTTTGGCCAGTATCTCTGGAAACGGGGCGCGTGCCTCGGGCGCACGAGATCGCTGGTTCAAATCCAGTCGTCCTGACTCTTATTGCGGTGGGTCCTGTGCTGGTACGGGAAGGCGACTGTTAATCGTCGCGACGCAGGTTCGATTCCTGCCTCCGCAGCTCTATGTGCCCTTGGCCGAGCGGCAAAGGTTCCAGCCTTCCAAGCTGGTTAGGTGGGTTCGACTCCCACAGGGCACTCTTTGAAGCGAAAAAACATTCCGGGGTCGACGCTGCTGGTAGTGTTGCCTGCCTTTGAAGCAGGAGTCCGTAGGTTCGATTCCTACCCCCGGAACTAACACGAAAAACTTATGCGGGGTCGTTCAACGGTAGGACGGGGCGCTCTGAACGCTCTGATGTTGGTTCGAGTCCAACTCCCGCAGCTTACGGAAGTCATGCGGCTGGAAGCAAGGCACGCCGCCGAGCGATAGCGAGGATGAAGGCTGTGCCGCGGTAGCTGAAGCACAGCTTGAAAACAGTTGGTCGCTCGCGCGATTTGGGGGTTCGAGTCCCTCGACTTCCGCTGAATATGGTCCTGTCGTCTAGCGGCTAAGGCAGCTTCCTTACAAGAAGATGATCGGTGGTTCGAGTCCACCCAGGACTACTTTTAACGATGCCCGGATACGCCAATAGGTCGAGCGGCTCGGCTTAAACCCGAGTGTTTGCAGGTTCGATTCCTGCTCTGGGTACTAATGGCTCGGTAGGCAATTGGCAGACCACCTTGGCTTAGAACCAGGGATGCTGTGGGTTCGAGTCCCACCTGGGCCACTACAAGAGCAACATTGTCCTCGTGGAGCAGCTTGGAGTGCTCGCCACCCTGTCAAGGTGGAGGCCGTGGGTTCAAATCCCATCGGGGACGCTCTTAATTGTGGAATGCAGAATTCGGAATGCGGATTGAAAGCCAACAATTCCGAGATCCGCATTCCCAAATCCGAATTTGAATTGGCGCGGTACGCAAACTGGCAAACAGGCGGAGCTCAAACCTTCGTGACTGTTTGTGGGTTCGACTCCCACCCGTGCTACTTACTTGGGTTGTGCTCCTCGCGGCTGACTGTAAATCAGCTGTCTCAAAACAAGCGGGGTGGCCGACGAGAGGTTCAATTCCTTCACGACCCACTCGATACATAAGGCCCGTTGGTCTAGCGGCAGGATGCGAGTCCCTCAAACTCGCGGCACGGGTTCGATTCCCGTACGGGCTACTAAAGATAAGGGCGCTCACGAGAATGGGTTATGCGACCATATCGATTGATGTCGTATTCGCGATACTCCTGAAGAAATGCGTGAAGCCCGTTCTTGTCACGCTCGGCGCGAAACGCATCCCAGGTTTCAAAGAACTTTGGAATTGTTTCAACGTCATCACCATATTTCTTGATGAAGTAGTATTCCCAAGGTGTACACGGATCTAGGCCACGTCTTAGATGCAGCCATTCTAGGAATCCATCGAACAGACTGTTCTCCGGAAGATAATCCAATAATGCGATGTCGTAACCTCTCAAAAAGGAGATGAGAGGAGCGAATCCATACTCACCAAAAAACATGTGGAGACTTCTATAGTGCTCGCGAACTTCGGGATCATCAAGGAGCTCATTCACAGTGCGATTAGCATCGAAGGGTTCGCAACGCTCAGGCATATCGACTCAGTCTCCAATCTTGTCAATGTCAGGATCGTAAGGATTCATTATATAAAGATCTATGGTCAAACGAATCGATTAGCGCGGGTGAGCCAGTGCTCAGCCGGGTCTCATAAGCCTGGACCGTCGGGTGCGACACCCGAACCCGCCACTTAATCATGTATGCATAGTCACATGGTATCACCGTTTCCAGAAATACAGGACTTCTTCGTGCCAGTAATACAAAATCCAATCACCAGAAAAAGGAAGAATCGCGACGTCGGCACTAAGCGGATAACAGAAGTCATCCCAGTAATCAATAAACGTTGCGAGTCGAACTAGTGCGGCAGTGTCGTTGTCCCAGGAGATAAATGCGCTGCCATCGGGAGACGGAAGAACTTCACAAAGCCACTTATATGCTCCTGGCTGTTCGCCAGAGGTATCAAATGATTCGACTACTTGTTTATCCACCGCTGACTGCAGTTGAGTACCCGTTCGACCGACGATGCGAAGCGGAATCGGTTTCAGTAAATTCTCAAGGATTGTGTCCAATTCATTTGCCTTGTGTACCTTCAAAGGCTGGATCGATGCAAGCACGTCACTCGGTAGCAGATTCCATTTCGGGTCCGTCCATCGCCAACGCAAAGAAAACTCATCCATAGTCAGGAGATCATTCGGTTCAACAGTCAACACAACAACATAGTCTCGCTGTGACAGAAACGTTTAGTTTCGGAGCATTGGAAAGAAGTTCTAGCAAGTCACGACTGGGTACGCAAACTGGCAAAGCGATCAGGTCGAGAGCCTGATGATTTTGTGGGTTCGACTCCCACCCTAGTCACTCAATGATCCCGTAGAGTCAAAAAATGCGACTCATAGCCGGGATACTAAACAGAACCGTCTGAGGTGTACTTGGATTGCACACCTGTCTGTGACACAGGAGGGACAGGTTCGAATCCTGTCGGACGGACTTACAGAATCGATACGAGTGTGCTCCTGGGAGAGCAGTCATCCTCCAAAACTGACGGACAGGGTTCGACTCCTTGCGCTCGTGCTTTGCCGAAGTGGCCGAATAGCTAGGCACCGGTTTTGCCCCGTCCCTTGAGAAAGCGGCGGTTGGTGCTGGTGCAAGTCCAGTCGTCGGCCCCACATCTCGATGGTGTAATTGGATCGCACAGGACTCTCCTAAAGTCCAAGTCCTTGTTCGATTCCAGGTCGAGATACTACTTAACTAAGCCTTGCGAGTGTGATGGACTAGCACGGCAGACTTCGAATCTGCAAGACGGGGTTCGATTCCCTGGTGAGGTACTTAAAACATAGCCTGTGAGTGTGGCGGATTGCACGAGCAAGGGCCGCCGCCGAGCAGTGCGCAGGAAAAAGGCTTGCCCGCGGTAGCTGAAAAACAGCAGGTCGAGGGCCAGGTTCAACTCCTGGATGGGCTATTTTGAATGCGGAATGGGGATTTCAGAATGCGGAATCAACTTGGATCATTCCGCAATCCGCATTCCCAAATCCGAAGTTGAAAGACGCTGGAGCCAGACGGCCAAGCCACCGGCTGCAATCCGGGTAAAGTGGGTTCGACTCCCACCGGCGTCTCTTAGAAAGCGAAGTTTTGTATGTGCTGGGCCAGCGGCGCACGTTGCCTCGTTATGCGATTGGCATAGTGTGTTCCGTGAATGGACTGTTACGAAAGTACACGAAACTGCCAAAAGGTTAGCTCAGACGGCAGAGCACCATCCTTGCACGATGGATGTCGCGGGTTCGAGTCCCGTACCACATCAGGCTGTTAACCTGACCCCGGCGCGAAAGCGTCACCATGAAGCCCGAGGGTAGCGAACGGTTGTTTGATCAGTCGCGCGTTGTCGTACTCACTACGGTGAGACGTTAGCGTAGCGGCAACACATACCGACGCTATGCAGTGCGTGGATACCGCTTTCACGCACGCTGTGTCCGAAGGTTGCGGAAGCTAAGTGTCGCCCAACGAGCAATGTTCGTGACGGCCTCATAGGTGAAAGCAACTGAACGATGCAGCGAACATGACCGCTCAAATTGCACTCCGCGCTCTGGATGTGTGACCAAGCGATTCGTTCCGCTGCCCGAGGGTGTTTTTATCTCAAGCTATTGCGAACCAAAAACACAAATCACAAGTCCTCAACTTCAATACAAGAAGCTACCTCAACGAAGGTTACGAAACGTGTGGCGAGCCGACCATCCGTCTCATTCCCATGCAGTTCCTCGGCCAGAAAGGAAGTACAACCATGTTCCCATTTAAGCGAGTAAAGATCCGCAGCTACGAAGTCGGTTTGTACTTCCGCGACGGTGAATTCCAGCGATTGCTGACCGCAGGTCGGCACTGGCTAGTAGATCCGCTGTGGAAGACGCACATCGACGTGGTCTCACAGCGAGATCCGTGGATCGAACACGACAAGCTAGACGTCATCGTCAAGAGTGGCGCACTCACTGACCTAGCCAAGGTCGTTGACCTGAAGGACAGTGAGCGAGCGTTGGTCTGGATCGAAGGTCGTTTCAGCCACATCCTGCCGCCAGGTCTGTACGCCTACTGGACTGGTTTCAAGGATGTACGTGTTGAAGTGATCGACGCCCGCGAGGTTCGGTTCCAGCACGGTGACTTCAAGGCAATTGTCGCTTCGCCATACGCTACGCAGGTGCTCGACATCTGCAGCGTTGAGCGAAACCACGTAGGTGTGTCGTTCACCGACGGCGACTACGTGGAGACATTGGCCCCAGGTCAGTACGCGTTCTGGAAGAACGTGGCTGATTCGAAGGTTGTCGAGGTCGACATGCGTGAGCAGGCACTCGATGTCGCCGGTCAGGAAATCATGACTGCCGATAAGGTGACCCTACGCATGAACGCCTTGGTCACTTACCGCATCACCGATGCGCGTAAGGCCGTGATGGTAGCCGACGGCGTCAAGCAGTCGCTGTACCGCGAGGCACAGTTGGCGCTGCGTGCCGTGGTTGGCACCCGTGATTTGGATTCGTTCCTGACGGACAAGGATGCTGTCACTAGCGAGTTCGAAGAGCAGGTCCGTCAGCGTGCTGGTGATCTGGGTCTGGAGGTTGTTTCGGTAGGTGTCCGCGATGTCATCCTACCGGGCGACATGAAGGACCTAATGAACAAGGTCACCGAGGCCAAGAAGGCGGCCGAGGCCAACCTGATTGCCCGACGTGAGGAAACGGCGGCTATGCGTAGCCAGGCGAACACCGCCAAGCTACTGGCCGACAACCCGACCCTCATGCGACTCCGAGAACTGGAAGTTCTGGAGAAGGTTGCCACCACGGGTAACCTGAACGTCGTGCTAGGCGAAAAGGGCCTGGCCGATCGGGTTGTCAATTTATTGTAGTCGTGAACGCCGGAGGCCGGGAGCGATCTCGGTCTCCGGTATTGCATCTAGCGGCGATAGTCTATTGGAATGACGTAGGTGCACTCAGCAAAGCCTTGAATTAACTGCCCAGGACGTAAACGCCAAACGGTAATTGCCAATCTGTGTTTGTTGCTACGGAGCGTCTCTCTTACGTCAGTTCACCTCACCGTTAGCCCCGGCCATTAGTTACAGGGCGCTGTGATATCGACATCACCCGATGGAGCTATGACTTGAAACTCAACAGAACCAAAGGAAGATTTGATCACCAATGAGAGTTTGAGCTCTTACAAAACCATCGAAGCTGATGCAGGTGCCACCATTTTGAACCCCTGAGATCGTCTCTCGATGGCACGCCATTTCCATTCAAATATCTATCGCGAGGCTAGCTGACAAGCCCTGCATCAGCCGTTAGGTGCCCAGCTCGCAAGCAAATCTTCAGGCCAGAAAAGACCGGGGAGCATGGCAACTGACGTGGTGTCAGGATGAGCAAGTATTGGAAAGCAGTTACCAACTAACATCTTCTGTGGCATGTGCTTGCGGACGCAGAGAATAGAACTGGTGAGCACCGAATTGTCGTCGCTCAAAGAAGTAGGAACCGCCTGAGGGACGAGCCAAGCATTGTTGTTATTCACATCACGGTAAAGTTTCTTTTCGTGAACATCCGTTGTGTGACCAGTTCGCTGCTCGCTCATTTTTTCCGCTAGATCGATCAACCGCATCAGCTCGTCGTGCAAATGTAAGTGCGGACTATACACGACGACACCTCGGCCGTCATTTTGACCTTTTGAAAAAAGATCGGTACTAGCAACAACTAAAACGGCCCAAACGACTTGGCCTTGCTCTAACAAAAACTGGTGCTCTTCGTAAATTGCTTTGAGCTGGTTTGACATCCCAAATGCCAGAAGCGGACGCTTAATTCGCAAATACCGCTGCGTTTTGGTATCGAACGTGCGCGGAGCCTCGCCCAACCGCAATCTGGAGTTACGTATGATTTGTATCCGCACGTCTGACATACTTCGTTCTCACCTATGAGAGTTGTTAGTAATCAAAGCAGCTTTCATCATGACTACAGGACAAATGGCTGATTCACTCCATATGAACTCTTTTTCAGTTTTCGTGTCCTCTGTAGATTAGTGAATGTTCAGTCGTATGCAAATCAATCATTGAGCAGGGCGTGTTCTCAACTGCAACGACCAAGCTCAAGCACCATACGAGCAGCACCATGCATTTGGAAAGTCAGCCTGAATACGCTAGACATGACCTAGAGCAGCAGACTCTCGATCTTTATGAGTCTGGGCAATATAACAGCGCCTATCAGAACTTACGAGAATCAGGAGGCCTTGACGCCTTACAAGGTTCAGCGGGTCGGGCGTTGGCGGGACGACTCGCCAATGTCTTGGGCGCTCCGCGATACGGAGCGTCGATTCATCTTCGTGCTTGGCGACAGTCTCCAGATGCCGAGACGCTGGGCTTTTACGTCGCATTGGAGTACGCGCGAAAATACGGCCCCGTTCAAGCGCTAAAGTTTCTCGAATCCATCGAGACAGAAGCACTAAGTCCCAAAGCATTCTCCGACGTTGCGTCTGCAAAAGTCTACATGCTCGCCGCCTTGAGAGACTTCGAGCCTGCAGAAGACGCTCTGTCACGTGCCTTCGATGCGGTACCCGCTCGTCCGTGGCTTTACATTACGAAAGGAACACTGCTGCAGTGCCAAGATCGTCCAGAAGAGGCGCTCGAAGCCTACGAACAGGCATTACAGGAACGCCCCTACTATCGCCCGGGAGTTCAGTCGTTAGCGGGACAAATGGTGCAACTTAATCGCGTCGACGAAGCGCGAGCTCTGTTAATTGACGCTTGCGACCGACTGCAATGTGGATTGTTACACATTCAATTGGCTCAACTTGAACGCGAACTCTCGATGTACGAACTAGCGCGTGGCCGACTGGAAGCTGCGATGCCACTCTTGCTGCTGTACGATCGCGATCGAGATTCAAAGAAAAACTACTTAGGTTTGGCTGCGATGTTAGCCTACGACGTGGGAGATCTCGATGAGTCGATACGATTATCCAAGGAAGTAGACACAAAGTTCCATAAAACAGTCGTCGAAAACTTAGAACAGCATCGTTCGACAGGCCGACGCGTAGTGTTAGACGTAGGCTTTACGTTGCAACACGATGTTACTTGCGTGCCGGCAACACTGTCCACACTGTGCCAGTTTTGGAATCAGCCTGTCGAGCACCTCGAGATTGCAGAGGAAATTTGCTACGACGGCACTCCAGCTCATGCGGAGCGCGAGTGGCTCGAAGAACACGGCTTCTTTTGCCGAGAATTCACACTCGATTGGGACACCTCACTCGCACTCATCGACGCCGGGTTACCGTTTACCCAAACGCTCACGGGATACACGATGGGGCACATGCAAGCCGTCATCGGCTACGACAGCCGTAGTGGTGTACTCATCTATCGCGATCCGAACGTTCGTCACTCAGGTGAAGTGCTCGGCAAGGAGTTGCTCGAACACTTAAGATCGACGGGGCCTCGAGGAATGGTTTTCGTCCCCGAAGCCCAGCGATCGAAAGTCGACGCACTCGATCTCCCTGACCATCAGCTCTGGACCTTGAGTCATCGCATCTCCGTGGCTTTAAACGCTCATCGCCGCGATGACGCCGTCAAGATCTACAAAGAACTTGAAGAAATAGAACCGGATCATCGGATCACAACGCACTCTCGCGCTCGAATCGCTGCCTACGATGGCGATCTGCGCAAACTCGACAAGCTGACGGATCGGCTGCTGGAGGAGTTTCCCAAAGATCAATATCAATGGTCCGTCAAGCTTAGTATTTTGCGTCAGCTAGCGACTCGCGCTGATCGTCTCAAGGTACTGGAAGAACTTTGCGATCAACCTGACTGCGAGATGGTCTATCGTCACCAGTTGCTCGATGAACTTTTGGGAATTCCAAACGAACGAGAGCATGTGGATTACCTACTAAAGCGATGCATGCGTGCCAACTCAATCGACGCCCAGACGTTCACTCTGCTGGCGCGTCAGAACTGGATCACAGGCAATCGCGACGAGTCGCTCGGGTGGTATCGCTATGCCGCCTGTCTTGAGACACGAGCTGACAACCGATCGATGACTTATTTCCACGCCTCTTGTGCTTTGAATCGATCCGACGAAGCGATAAAGATGCTTCGTGACAGGTTTCAGCGCTTCAAGACCCGAGATAGTGGGCCGGCGCGCAGCCTGGTTGAGGCACTCGATCACTTGTTCAAGACCAAAGAGGCGTTAGAGGTACTGCGAGAAGCGGTCAAGGCTCGCCCTGATGATGGAGAATTGCGGCTGTTTGCTTGTCAGTTCTTGATGCGTTTGGGCAAGCTCGAAAAAGCGCAAGAACAATTAGAATCTGCCAAGAGTAAGTGCCACGAAGCCGATTGGCTAGCCACAGCAGCGCAGCTTGCCCAACAACGTGGACGTCTTGGGCAAGCCTACAAGTATCTTGATAAGTCGTTGCAGAAATCGCCCCTAAATGTTCAAACCCATCGCCGGACGGCAGAGGTGTTGGCAGACTGGCGTGGAGCCGACGTAGCAGCAAAGCATCTGACCAAGTATGTCAAGCGATTCCCTCGGAACTCAGAATTACGAGCTCTTCTGGTCGAAATTTCTTCTGAGATTGGAGTGGAATCAGCGATCGAAGCGGCGCAGGCACATCTCAAGCTCCACCCCGAGGATGCATGGTGTTGGAGAGAGCTTGGATACAAATACGTGGAGCAAAGAAAATGGTCTGAGGCTTCATTAGCAGCAAAGGAGGCTGAAAAGAACGACCCGCAAGCACAAGAGCTACAACTACTGAAAAGCATGATCGCAAAGGGACAGGGCGATGACGTTCGTGCTCGGGAACACTGCGTCAAAGCGCTGCGGATCTCCGTGGATTATTTAGCTGCCATGCAAGAGCTTGTTCGGTTGTGTGACTCTCAAGAGGAACGACAACAACTTGCCAAGGTCATTCTGGAAGAAATGAAGCAACAGGTGATTTATGGGGAGACCTTACATACGTTCCGCCACTTTGCCGCTCGGGCATTCGAAGCCGACAAGGCGCTGGAAATCGTCAAAGAGGCCCAAGCAGCTCGGCCCGATCTTTGGCAGTCCTCCTCTGCTGTTGTGGCACAGCTCGTTGCGATGAAACGTATCGAGGAAGCGATCAAAGAAGCCAAGTCGAATGCTAAGAAGTTTCCTTTGCTGCCAGTGGTATGGATCGACTTGGCGAACGTTTACCTCGCCTCTGGAAACCTCCGAAAAGAGATCGAGGCTCTAGGAAAAGCACTAGCAATCAACTCTCGCAACGGTGAGACCTTACGTAATCTCGCCGAGGCCTATCGCCGCGCAGGGAAAATTGACAAAGAAGAGCAATTTCTTCGCCGCGCGTGTGAAAGCGAACCGCGAGATGTGACTCATCGCGGAGCTCTAGCAGACTGCTACTGGCGTGAGGGAAAACGAGATGTTGCGCTGGATACTATTCGCAAAGCGATCGAACAGGAACCCGGATATGAATGGGGCTGGGAGCGTCTGGAAGACTGGTCCTATGTCATTAACGAACCTGACCAACTCGTTGAAATGACACAAACGAACGTCGATGCCCGTCCCGAATCTTTGATTGCTTGGTTGCAACGGGCTGAGATTTTGGAGCGATTTCCCGAAAAAAGCCAGGAACGATGGAACTCGATCGAGCAGGCGTTGAAAATCGACCCCCGCTCGACAAGCGCCTACGAACATCAGGCTCGTTTCCTGGCAACTCATGGTCGGTTTGACGAAGCGCTTGCTGCCTGCGAACCCGAGGTGTTTAGCGATCGCCAACCGCTGCAATTGCAGAGTCGAGCGGCAATCATCGAGTACCAGCGTGGTGACCGCGATGCCGCAATCAAGCGCATGCGTCAGGTGGTCAAAACAGATCCTCACTATGCGTTTGCGTGGTCTCAGTTAGCAACTTGGAATCAAGAGATCGGCGATCTGGATGAGGCCCTGAAGTGTGCGAAGCAACTCACGCAAATCGCACCCTACGCTCCAGCCAGCTGGGGATACGTTGCGGAGTGCCTGATCAATAGCGAAAAACTTGACGAAGCCAAGAAGCACTTAAAACGCGCCGTCGATCTGGATAGCTCCTATCTTTATGGGGGGCATACCCTGATTCGTCTTCATGTTGACGAGGGCCGTTTCGACGAAGCACTAAAAATGCTTGGTGTGATAAGCCCTCACCTTACCGAATACGAGACGGCTGCCACTGAATCTCGGCTCCACGCGCTTGCCAATCGGGAACGAGAAGCGATCAACGCGTTACGCTCCGCATGCCAGGCAAGCGCCGAGACGAACGACCACCTAATGGCCGCAGTTGACCAACTACTCATGCAAGGTTGGGCCGTGCAGGTCAAGGAGGTCCTAAGAGATACGATCAATCAGCAACTAGCCAGCCCTCAGGCAGTCAGCACTTTGGTCGAAGTACTTGCTCGTGAGGCAAAGCTAAGTGAGATTGAAGCTCTATGTGAATCTTTGGATGATACGTCGGTCCACTGGTTGGAGGCCGTCGCTGCCTACTTGGAAGTCCTTGGCGATGCTCAGACGGTCGATCGGATCAATGCATTCGTAGCACCTAAGCAGCAAAAAATTCGGGAACATACGAATTCTTGGGCATTGGTTGGGTCTGCTCTGCAACAAAGCGGACAATGGCAAGCCGCTGTCGATTGGATGGCTGATTGGAACGCACGTAACGATGCTCAAACTCACCAATTGGGTCCCCTTGCTCTTTCGCTGCTCTCGCTTGGCCAAGCCCAAGAGGCAATCGAGGTCGTCAATCGTACCTTGTCGCTGCCGCTGGCAAATGCGACGGACACGCTTCGTGTTTTGGGAGCAAGTGCGGAAGTTCTCTTAGGAAATCAAGAATCGACCGCGAGACGTTTGGCTTCGGTCACGCCCCAATACTTGAGTCCCTTCTACGCAAGCCTCTATGCAATGCTCCGTGCAGCAAGCCATGGTGCCGTAGAAGTTTCGCGCGGATCGAAATGGAAAGATGCGTGGAAGGATTGGCAAGAAACCGAGAAACAACATAGCCAAACCTCGAATGAAGAGCTGTTCGAAACAATCCGATTGCACAGTCGGTTGCTGCTCATCCGCCAAAGCGGCAATGCAATCAGGACCTGGATGGCCACGCGCGCTTGCCGCAAGGCATCGGTACGTCTCGCAGAAAAAGCGAAGTCCATCCGTAGCTAATGTAATGACGTATCAAAGCATGTCGTCGCCCATAGATCGTAAGACATACTGGGTCACGAACAGCCTGATTAATCTTCACCTAGGTCTACCAGGCCGAGGTGTCCTTAGTCAAATTGCTAGCGTGCACAGGACGTAAACGCCAATCGTTCCGTGCAGCGGACGTTTCTAAAGAGGGCCGAAAGCGCTAAGGCAATGCAAGATAAGGTACACAGCTGCGAGCTAGCCGCAATTCTCCGGCGCGCCAGTTGATGCAACCTCAGCTGATTTGGCCTGGGGTAAGAACTGCAGCAGTGTACTTCTTAAGCTCTCTCTGTGGTGGATTTGGACTACTCATCAATCACCACTTGGGTTCCCTGCCGCGGGGATAAATCGTGATTCAGTTGCTACGACCTACTGGAATGACGATAGGCACTACTTGTATCGCTCTTGAGAAGTTTTACATGCAAAGGATGCGGCAACGCGTTTTATCCGATGCCTAAAGATTGATGACTCAGGTTCGTCGCGTCCTATTTTGACCATGGTCGAT